>JABURU010000131.1 GCA_014762485.1 Gammaproteobacteria bacterium
CTATCCATATAGCTTATAAATACCTTAATTACACTCATTTTTCCATAGTAATTGTTGATGGCATGGATATATGCCTGGTGAGTTGAGTTTGACGCCGCTATTCTTAGGTAATATCTGTAAAATGAAGAGGAACTATAATCCTACTGGCAGCTTGGCAAGTTCACCGGCCTGCTCTCTAACCAACTTCGGCACCATGTAACCGGGCAGATTTTCCCGTAACTCGGTGAGTAATTTCAGGGCATCGGCATCACTGACTTCAAAGTGCGTCGCGCCTTCCACTCGATCTAACTGGTGCAGATAATAGGGGAGCACACCACACTCTACTAAACGCTCTGATAATGCCATTAATACCCTGGTTCGATCATTTATGCCCTTTAACAGTACTGACTGGTTTAAAAGCTGAACACCGTGGCTTTGCAGTTGCTGCAAGGCTTGCCTGACATGCTCATCCAGCTCATTGGCATGGTTGGCATGTATAACCAACACTACTTTTAGCCGGTTAGCCTGCAACATCTGCAGTAGTGCAGGCGTGATACGATCTGGTAAGACGACAGGCTGGCGGCTATGTATGCGTAAACGGTTGAGATGGGGGATTTGCTGCAGATCATCCAGCAGCTGTGCAAGACGTTTATCATTCAGGCTTAGCGGATCTCCCCCGCTAAGAATGACTTCCTTAATCGACTTGTCTTTACGGATATAGTGCAAGATGTCCTGCCAGCGTTGTTCCTGTATGTGTTCTTGCTGATATGGGTAGTGGCGACGAAAGCAGTAGCGGCAATGTATGCCACAGGCACCGGTGACCATGATCAATACCCGGCCCTGGTACTTATGCAGTAAGCCCGGCAGGGCTCTGGCATACTGATCGCCTACTGGATCCTGGGTGAAGCCCAGTTTTTCTATGGTTTCAAGTGGGGAAGGGAGTATTTGTCGTAACAGGGGATCATCTGGATTTCCGGCTTCCATTCGATCTATAAAGCTTTGTGGTACTCGCAATGTGAAATCGGATGAAGCGAGATATGCATCTTTTGCCAGGCCTGGGTTCAGGTTTAGTTGGCGGATTAGCTGTTCCGGCTCACGAACGGCGCGTGCCTGCTGTTTTTGCCATTCAATATTGTGCAAAGATGGCTCGGTTCGGGGTATCATACGACGTTTCATCAAAGATTATGGTCCCAAAGAAGAGGGCGTTATGGCTTCATATGGTAGCAATGATTTAAAGCGCGGTCTCAAGATTATGCTGGATGGTGATCCGCATAACATCACCGAGGTCGAGTTTGTAAAACCAGGTAAGGGCCAGGCCTTTACCCGCGTAAAGGTGCGTAACCTGAAAACTGGTCGCACGATTGAGCGTACCTTCAAATCCAACGAGTCGATTGAGGCTGCGGATGTTATGGATACTGATATGCAGTATCTCTATAACGATGGTGATGTCTGGTATTTCATGGATCAGGATACGTTTGACCAGGTGGGAGCGGATGAAAAGGCCGTCGGTGATGCCCGTCCATGGTTAAAAGATCAGGACATCTGTATCGTGACCCTGTGGAACGGTGTGCCGATCAGTGTCACCCCTCCCAACCATGTAATTTTGACGGTCGCCGAGACTGAGCCAGGTGTCCGCGGTGATACCGCGACAGGCGCCACCAAGCCGGCGACCATGGAAACCGGCGCGGTAGTCCAGGTTCCGCTATTCATCGACATTGGCGATGTGTTGCGAATTGATACTCGTACCGGTGAATATCAATCTCGCGCCAAAGACTGATGGCCAATATCCGGTGATCCCCCTCGATCACCGGATAATATTTCATGTCTGATTCCAACTGGCTACCCACCGCCGCCCTGTCTGCCTTGCAGCTGCGGGCCGATATCCTGGCCCAAATACGAGAGTTCTTTGCTCACCGCTCGGTGCTGGAGGTGGAAACCCCCATACTTTCCCACAGTGGTACGACTGATCCGCATATCGAGAGCTTTCGTACCGCAGAAGAGGAGACTCGGTATTTACACACCTCGCCCGAGTTCGCGATGAAGCGGCTATTGGCGGCGGGTTCCGGCTCGATATATCAGATCTGCAAGGTGTTCCGCCAGGAAGAGGAGGGAGCACGCCACAACCCGGAATTTACCATGCTGGAATGGTATCGACCGGAAATGGATATGGAGGGCTTGATCAACGAGGTGGATGAGTTAGTTCGTCTTCTGTTGCAAGCCCACCTTCCCCTGGCGAATACCCGGCGCTTTAGCTACATCGAGGCATTTGCACAGTTTGTCGGTGTACATCCGCTGAAGGCCGAAGTGTCTCAGCTGGCAGCGGCGGCCCTGCAGCATGATATCCATATCGAGATGTCTAGCGATGAGTCGGAGCGGGATAACTGGCTCGACTTGCTGATGGCGCTGGTGGTTGAGCCCGCCCTTCCCCGGGGGGGACCGGTGTTTATTTATAACTACCCGGCCAGTCAGGCCTCGCTGGCAAAGCTAGATCAGACAGACCCACGGCTAGCCCGACGTTTTGAGCTCTATTTAGATGGCTTAGAACTGGCCAATGGCTTTGATGAACTAACCGATGCTGATGAGCAGGCGCGCCGTTTCGCACATGATCGCCAGACACGCAAAAAAAATGGCCAGCCGGATGTGCCGGTTGACCACCATTTGATAGCGGCATTGGAGCATGGAATGCCTACCTGTTCTGGTGTCGCGCTGGGCCTGGATCGCCTATTGATGCTGGCGTTAAAGGCCAAACATATCGACGAGGCCCTCGCTTTTAGCAGTGAACGGGCATAATTAGCGTCCCCGTTATTCGCTGGTTGTGGCGATCGCCTCACCCATCTTGATCTTGCTACCAGGCTGTAGCGAGGCATTCCACTGGCATTTGCCCCCGGGGAATAGCATCACCACGGTTGAGCCCATGTTAAAGCGCCCCATTTCCACACCTTTGGCCAGTTGTGGCGTCTGTGCCTCCTGACGGTAATCCCAGCGGCGTACCTTTTTGCCCATTGGAGGGGTGACTACACCGCTCCAGACGGTTTCGATACTGGCCACAAAGATCGCGCCAACCAGCACCATGGCCACTGGGCCCTGGTCGGTGTCAAAGATACTGACCACACGCTCGTTTCTGGAGAACAGCCGGGGGATGACACGGGTAGTGGCCGGACTCACGCTGAACAGGCGACCAGGAACATGAATCATCTCCTGCAAGGTGCCAGCCACGGGCATGTGGATGCGATGATAATCCTGTGGTGACAGGTAGATGGTGGCAAACTCACCGCCGGTAAATTGTTGTGCTAGCTCGCGGTCTCCCCCCAGCAACTCCTCTACCGTGTAGCTGCGTCCCTTGGCCTGGAATACCCGTCCGTCGGTGATGGGGCCAAGCTGGCTGAAGGCCCCGTCAACCGGGCTGACAATAACATTGTCAGCTAGATCGATAGGTCGAGCACCGTCTTTCAGTTTACGGGTAAAGAAGTGGTTAAAGTGCTCATAGTGTTCGGCATCCGGGCTTTCGGCTTCCTGCATATTGATGTTGTATAGCCGGGCCATAGCGCGAATAAAGCCATTTTTGAAGCCTCGCCAGCGACAGTGAGTCAGGCGCGACATCAGGCGCGAGAGCAGGTGGTGAGGCAACAGGTATTGTGGCAAGGCTTTAAGATAATCAATAAGGCCTGCAGAGGGTGTATTTTTCTGGTTCATAATCTTTTAAGAGTAGTGCTCTCGAATCTTGTTAAAGTCTTCGAGTATTTTATCTGGAACATGCGGTGTGGAGAATAGCGCACGCAAATTTCCGCTGGGTTCTGTGAGTAAAATGGCGGAACTGTGGTCCACCGTATACTGATCTTGCTTCCCACCGGCTCGTTTGTTGATGAAATACATCACGCTCATTTGGCTGGTTAGGTGGTTAATCTGCTCTCGCTGGCCGGTAGCGCCAATGAACTGGGGATGAAAGTAGGTGACATACTGTTTTAGCTGTTCCGGCGTATCTCGCTCGGGATCGACAGATACAAATACAAACTGCACATCGTTTAGGTGACCACTCTTTCGTTCCAACTCCCTGGCCACATTATTCATGATCGCTAGCGTTGTTGGGCAGACATCGGGGCACTGAGTATAGCCAAAAAACAAAAAGGTCCATTTGCCTTGCAGGCTGGCTTTATTGAAGCTCCCCTGGTTATGAGTGGTCAGGTTGAAATCAGCGATTGACCTGGCTTGCGGTAAAACACTGGCCTCCAGGCTTTCTGGTGTCGATTGGCCGGATTGAAAATACCACTGGCTAAGCCAGTATCCCGCGGTGGTAGCCGCCGCGATCAGTAAAAGTGTGGAGAAAATTCGAATCATAATAAAAAAACTTTATTAAATCCTTGTATTATCGTTTGATTTATACCACGTTGAGCGGTAGTTTTCATTATAGGTAATATAACCATAAGGGAGAGAACCATGGCCGATATCAGTATGCTAATTCCTAAAACAGCGCGTCCTGAATGGATAGCGAACATGGATGATGTAGATATGGCGGCCATCGATATGGTTGAAATTCCCTTATATGGCTGGATTTCGGCGGGCCAGCCGGTGGATGTCTGTGAACAACAGGAAACGGTCAGCATTCCGGCGAACATGATGCGAAGAAACTGTTACGCATTAAAGGTTCGTGGTAACTCCATGATTGATGACAACATCCAGGATGGTGACACCATCGTAGTAGAAAAGTGTGAAACCGCGGCAAATGGTCAGTCTGTGGTGGCGATGATTAATGGTGAGCAGGTCACACTAAAAAAGCTTTATATAGAGGCCGATGGTATTCGTTTACAGCCAGCCAACCCCGATATGGAACCAATCTACTTAAAAAATGAGGATGTGCAGATTCTTGGCATCGTCGCCGGCGTGATTCGTATCCCAGAGTAATATTCTTACCAGCAAATCAAATTGTGACCGGCTCGCTAGTATTTTTACTGGCTGGAGTGAGAATGGAGCCCATAATATGGACATGTCGGTTGCTTCACAACTGATAAAAAACAGCTATTAATTGAGGTCAAAGGAGAGCTCATGAACGCTTCGGATATCTTAATGATTTGGCCGGGCCAGGCCGGGTTATCTATTCTTACCTGGATCATTATATCGATCATTGTACTGTACTTTGCCCGAACGCCAGCACACCGGGCAATACGGTCATTTTCCCGCCTGATCAAACAAGCCATGCACCTGTTTGCCAGCTCTATTATGTTGGCCGAAGATCGGCTGCACCAGCGCAATCGTGAAGTTCTATTTTCAATGGGGCAGGAAGCATCCGAACGCCAGATTGCCCGCGAGTTTGAGCGCATGGAGAAGGTTATTCATAGAGATCTGGCCGGTTTCCCTACTATCTACCGCAAACTGGATGAACAGATCACCCACATGGAAGAGGATTACAGCCGT
>JABURU010000356.1 GCA_014762485.1 Gammaproteobacteria bacterium
GGATAATGCATTTCCAGCGACTCCACCGGAGTGTTCAGGGTATTGGTCATGTGGGTTTGTACCGCGCTTTGGCCAGCGGTTTGTGCCCCGGCCCCCATACCACCACCGATGGTCTCGTAATAGCTCCAGCTTTGACCTGTCTGGTTCGACCCCATAGCGAGGTTATTCATGCTGCCATGGCTGGCGGCCGGCATGCGCTCCGGGATCGCCTGCGCCAGGGCCCCCATCACGACATCCACCACCCGGGTACTGGTCTCCACGTTGCCGGCGGCCACCGCGGCGGGGCGAGTGGCATTGACCAGGCAGCCTTCTGGCGCGGTTAAGCTAATGGGCCGGAAGGTGCCGGCACAGGCCGGGGTTTGCTCTGGCATCAGGCAGCGAAAAACATAAAACACCCCAGCGGCGGCGACGGATAGCGGACTGTTGATATTGCCCGCGACCTGACTCGCAGTGCCGGTAAAATCCACATGTATACGGCCTGCCTGTGCCGTGATCGTCACTGCAATCGGTATGTTTGCGGTGCCTTGCCCATCATCGTCCATGTAATCGGTAAACTGGTATTCACCATCGGGAATATCCTGCAGGCTGGCCTGGGCCAGTCTCTCACCATAGTGATTCAGTGCCGCTAGCCCCTCCAGGTAGTCCCCTATACCCAGGATAGAGGCCAGTTCCGTCAGCCGCTTTACCCCAGACTGGTTAGCACTGACTTGCGCAGTAAAGTCGCCTTCACTGTGCACCGGGTTTTGCGTCACACCAATGATCGACGCCATGACCTCGCGTTGCAGTGTATGAGCCCGGTAGAGGTGAGTGGGTGGAATAATGATGCCTTCTTCTTCCAGCTGCGAGGAGATAGGCATAGAGCCGGGGGTAGAGGCCCCGATATCGGCATGATGGGCACGATTGACGACAAAGCCGATCAATTGCCCCTGGATAAATACCGGCGCAATCAGGGTGACATCCGGTAGATGCGTGCCCCCCAGATAAGGATCGTTGACCACCACCATATCTCCGGCCTGCCAGCTCAAACGGCGGACGATGTCACGCATCGCGTAGGCCATACTTCCCAGGTGCACCGGGATATGTGCCGCCTGGGCACTCAGCTCGCCTTCGGCGTCAAACACGGCACAGGAGAAATCCAGCCGGTCCTTAATGTTGGGAGAGAAGGCCGAGCGCCTTAACACCGCCCCCATTTCGTCACATACGGCTTCGATACGACTGGAGAAAATACTAAGTGCAATGGGGTTCATACCGGCTCATTTAAAATATTTTGTTCACAAAAAAGACAGCTTATTATTGCATTGAGGGAGACTCTGGCCTACCCTAAATGGCCTAGTAAATAACTCGGCTATCGTTTTCTGATTGCCATTTAAAAACAAAT
Organism: Gammaproteobacteria bacterium; assembly: GCA_014762485.1. GTDB lineage: Bacteria > Pseudomonadota > Gammaproteobacteria > Thiohalospirales > Thiohalospiraceae > JABURT01. The sequence goes on from JABURU010000356.1 coordinate 1,379, forward strand.
CGAGGGATGAATCATCATGAATCCGCTGTTGACAATTAAAGGTACCATCATCACTGGTATCATTCTTGCCATTATCGCCATCTTTGTACTTGGCCCTGCTGGTGGCGCTAATCCTTGGGAATTCTGGGTATGGATGCATGTTCTGGTAGGTATTACCTGGATTGGTCTACTGTACTACTTCAATTTCGTTCAGGTTCCTGCGATGCCTGCTGCCAAGGCTGATGGCACTGCTGCGGGTATCACCAAGCACATCGCCCCTCGCGCCCTGCTGTGGTTCCGTTGGGCGGCTGTCGCCACCTGGTTGACTGGCGCGCTGGCTCTGGAAGCTTTGCATACTGCTCCAGGTTCCGGCTTTGTTGCTGCCTTTGCCTTTGCCGCTGGCTTCGAAACCATCGGTCTGGGTGCCTGGTTGGGTACCATCATGCTGTTTAATGTATGGGTACTGATCTGGCCAAACCAGAAGAAGGTTCTGGGTATGGTTGATGCCTCTGATGAAGAAAAAGCAAGTGCTGCCAAGGTTGCCCTGCTGGCATCTCGTACCAACACCGCACTGTCTATCCCCATGATCCTGGCGATGACAGCACACGGACACGGCCTGCCATTCTAATTTCTGGCACCGCCCGAAATAAACAAAAAGCCCGGCCAGTGTGCCGGGCTTTTTTGTTTATAATTATAACCAACTGATATTACTATACTTTTTATCATTGAAAATCGCTTACCATCTCTATAAGATGGTTGGTTTTTCACGATATAGCAGTCTTACTTTTGGGCTGCTTTTTTGTTTGCGGAGCACATCATGTCGGACACACTGATGAACACCTATGGTCGGTTACCCGTCGCCTTTGAGAAAGGTGAAGGCGCACGCCTGTGGGACAGTGAAGGCAAAGAGTACCTGGATGCCTTGAGTGGTATCGCCGTTTGTGGCCTGGGCCATGCCCATCCGGCCGTCACCCAGGCTTTGTGTGAACAGGCGGGCAAGCTGGTACACACCTCGAACCTGTATGGCATTCCAAACCAGCAAGCGCTGGCGGATCGGCTGACCAGCCTCTCTGGCATGGATCGTGTGTTCTTTTCCAACTCCGGAGCCGAGGCGAACGAGGCGGCGATCAAGTTAGCGCGCCTGTACGGCCATAATAAGGGCATCACCAACCCAACCATCATTGTGACCAATGGTAGCTTCCATGGCCGTACCATGGCGACCCTGACGGCGACCGGCAACCGCAAGGTTCAGGCCGGTTTTGAGCCACTGGTACAGGGCTTTGCGCGTGTTGATTACAACGATCTGGATGGCATCCGCAATGTCGCCAGTAACAATCACAATGTTGTCGCCGTGATGGTCGAGCCGGTAACCGGCGAAGGCGGAATTGCGATTCCCGATGAAGACTACCTGACCGGTATACGTGAGATTTGTGACGAACATGGCTGGCTAATGATGCTAGACGAGATCCAGACCGGCATGGGCCGTACTGGTGAAATGTTTGCCTTCCAGCACAGTAATGTCATACCCGATGTAATGACCCTGGCCAAAGGCCTGGGCAACGGTGTCCCCATCGGCGCCTGTGTAGCACGCGGCGATGCAGCCGAGGTGCTACAACCCGGCAAGCATGGCTCTACCTTTGGCGGTAATCCGCTGGTCTGTGCGGTGGCCCTGGCCGTGGTCAACACCCTCGAACAGGATAAGCTGGTGGCCCGTGCCGCCGAACTGGGTCAACGCATGCTGGATGGCTTTAGTGTCAGGTTGGCGGATGTTGATGCGGTCAACGAGTTTCGTGGCCAGGGATTGATGCTGGGCATTGAGCTGGATCGCCCCTGTGGCGAGCTAGTAGGCACGGCACTGGAACAAGGCCTACTAATTAATGTGACCGCCGACTCCGTGGTACGCCTGCTGCCACCACTGATACTGTCTGATCAGCAGGCAGACACTATTGTTGAAAAGGTTTCCGACCTGATACGTGAATTCGTAACGGCCTGATAGGGAGTATAGAGAGAATGTCAGCACGTCATTTTCTGACACTAATGGATCTGTCCGCGGACGAATTTCGCCAGTTAATTCAACGCGCCATTGAGCTAAAGGCCATCGTGCGTAATGGCGAGATCCATGAGCCACTAAAAAACAAGGTGATGGGGATGATCTTCGAGAAATCCTCTACCCGTACCCGCGTATCATTTGAGACCGGTATGGCCCAGTTTGGTGGTCATGCCATCTTTCTCTCGCCTCGTGATACCCAACTGGGCCGTGGCGAGCCGATAGAAGACAGCGCCAAGGTGCTATCACGCATGGTCGATGTGATCATGATCCGTACCTTTGAGCATGAAAAGATTGAGACCTTTGCCAAGCACTCACAGGTTCCCGTGATTAACGCCCTGACCGATATGTATCACCCCTGCCAGTTGTTGGCAGATATGCAGGCCTACTGGGAGCATCGTGGTGATATCCAAGGCAAGACCGTCACCTGGGTAGGGGACGGCAACAACATGTGTCACTCCTATATCAATGCCGCGCGCCAGCTGGACTTTAAACTGAACATCGCCTGTCCCGAAGGCTTTGATCCAGATAGAGAGTTAATGGCCGCAGCAGGTAACCATGCCGAGATCATTCGTGACCCGATGCAGGCATGCGAAGGCTCTGACCTGGTAGTGACCGATGTCTGGGCCAGCATGGGCCAGGAAGAGGAACAAAAGCAACGCGAAGCCGCTTTTGCCCACTACCAGGTAGACAGTAAGATGATGGCACAGGCCAACAGTGATGCCCTGTTCATGCATTGCCTGCCTGCCCATCGGGGCGAAGAGGTCTCGGCAGAGGTTATTGATGGCGCACAAAGTGTGGTCTGGGATGAAGCCGAAAATCGTCTACATGCGCAAAAGGCCTTACTGGAGCTGTTAATGACATAAGCCGCCAACCGGCTTCCATAGACCGGGGTCAACCCAACCCCGGTCTATGCTCACCGCAAACGCTATCTTCATCTCTCCATCCAACCAATACCCGCTTAATACTCATTAATTATCAAACATATTCACCCCATAGATTATCTAGCAGCTAATACTTGCATGAAGCATGCAGCCAATCTGGATCACTGGTGGTCAGCAACAAGATCACATACACTTTCTGCATGCGATACCAAAATTACCTTTTCTTACTACTTATGGCTGTTTCTGGCAGCCTGCCCCTGGCAGCGATTTCCGGCCCATTAGAAGATGGCTACCAGGCTTTTCAAGCGGGTAACTTTCGTCAAGCCGCACAGCTCTGGCAACCACTGGCAGAGCAAGATAATCCTGATGCCCAGTTCAACCTGGGGTTACTCTACGCACAAGGGAAAGGGGTTACAAAGGAGCCACGTCAAGCACTGAGATGGTACTTAAGAGCGGCTGAAAATGGCCATGCCGAAGCACAGTTTAATCTGGGCGATATGTTATTTAATGGCCGAGGTGTCTTTGCCAGCCGTAAAGAAGCCCGGCACTGGTGGGAACAGTCGGCGGCACAAAATTTTGTCCCTGCCCAGTTTAACCTCGGTATTATGTATCTCTATGGACATGCTGGTGAAATAAATACCCGTGAAGGTTTGCGACTCATTAACCTGGCGGCAAAGTCAAACCACAGGCCAGCCCTGCTCGCCCTGAGTCGCATCTATGGTGAGGGCTTATTTGGCGTGGAAAAAGACCGTGCACTCGCCATTTACTGGAAGCGTTTGTACAAGGAAAAAAGCGCGCCGCTACAGTAAACCTTGATAAGAAAGCTATTTCCGTTTGACGGTGGTTCGGCTATCCTAGTCACTCGCGCGGTTTGCCAACTTGTGAAAACAGTAACAGAAAAATAATCACCGCTATCGACATAATAGACTTAACCAAAAGCAACTTAAATAACTGCCAGAACTATGAAAAAATTATTTGTAATCTCGCTATTAATGCTCTCCATCATGGGCAGCGCCCTGGCCGAAACCCTGTTCATAAAAGATGTGCTCTATATTTCATTAAGGGAAGGTCCGGGCAACAAGTATCCGGCTATCAA
>JABURU010000313.1 GCA_014762485.1 Gammaproteobacteria bacterium
TTGTTTTCTATGATACGTCGAACACCAAGGTCTAAACCTCTCTATTCGTCGGCAGCGTCAGATTTTTATAAGAGACAGATCAATGGGTTCTGTTTTAACTCCGGTATTACCCTGTCGGAATCAGATATAAAATATTTAGGCGACAGTTCATTGTCATAACCTTCTGGCTCAACTTGCACATGCGCGACAGAGAAGTCGATCGAGTTATCGATCATTTGTTCGAAAAAGCCGTCCGTAAAGGCGTATAGAAATAAAAACGCCGCAAGGCCAAATGCGGTAGCGCCCGCGGTCAATACAGAGCGACGAAGATTACGCCGAATGCTGCGAAAGGCAATGCGCCAGAATATTGCACTACTGGATGATGTGGTAGTTACAGTACTTGTCCCTTTAGTGTCTCCCCGATGTCTGACACTTCCCCTCATCGCTTCGACAGGCTGCAGTCGCGATACCCGCCACGCCGGATAGAATGCCGGCAAGACACTAATCGCGAACACAACAACAGAAACGATGACCAGGTGATCGAAACGCAGCAAGGGAAAAATACTGCCGGAAAGCCCCGGCATGGTTTCCATCGCCAGAGTAAACTGCGTCAGATCGATACCGGCTGTCGCGTAATACTGGGTAATGGCAATACCGATAAGATTGCCGATGACCAGTCCGATCACACCGAGCACCACCGCCTCCATTAATACGATCTGGATCACCTGCAACTGACTGGTCCCTAGTGCCAGCATAATACCGAATTCACGTGTTCGTTCCATGACCGCCATTAATATCGTATTGGCCACCCCCACGGTCACCACAACAGCAACGATAAACAGAACCACATAGCTAATAACTTCATGGAAGCGAATCATCTCCACCATTTCCGGCATCAGCTGTTTCCAGTCCAATACCTCATAGCCTTCACCCAAAATATTTTCGATGTTTTGTTTCACGGCACCTGCCTGATGTCGTTCATCAATACGAAGTACCCAGGCGGTTACCTGTCCCCATAAGGAATAAAATTCCTGCGCTGCCTTGATAGGAATAAAGATATTGCTACCATCGAGCATATCGATGCCACTATCAAAAATACCCACAACCTCGAAACGATCGGCGGCCATAGAACCGTCTCTAGCCTGCGACACAAGCACAGCTTCATCGCCGACATTCAAACCGGTGCGCTCTGCCAGTTTATCGCCGATAATCAAGCTATTCTCATCACCGGCCCGTAAATAACGGCCTTGTGTGATGGCTTTAAAGATGGTCGTAACTCTGGGTTCAATCTCGGGATCGATACCAATGACTTGAGTACCACGAGCCTCAGCATTGCCGCTGATCATCGCCTTGTCTTCAATGCGCGGTGTGACGGAAACAACGTTATCGGCTTCCGCTATTCGAGCTTGCAAGGCCGAGTCATACGGGGCAGCCAAATGCAAAGCCTTTTCATCATGAAAGCCTTTTTTATGAACCTTGATATGGCCTGTTAGATAGGTAGTGCTATTTTCAATGGTCTGTTCATTCATACCATCGACGAATCCCCAGACAAATATTAGCGCAGCCAATCCTATCGAAATAGCACTAAGCGTGATGATAGAACGACGCTTATTTCGCCATAAATTACGGTGAGCAATCTTGAACAGTTTCATATTGAACTGTCCTGTATCTTATCTTCAACGATTCGTCCATCTCGAAGGGTAATCAAACGCTTTGCCCGTTCCATCACCATCGTGTCATGAGTGGAAAAGATAAACGTAATACCGTGTCTTTCGTTCAAACTACGCATCAAATCGAGTAATGCCTTACCGGTAGTAGAATCCAGGTTCGCTGTCGGTTCATCGGCAAGCACAATATTAGGTTGCGAAACTATCGCCCTAGCCACCGCCACACGTTGCTGTTGTCCACCGGATAATTCTGCCGGTCGCCGATGCTCCAGCCCTTTAAGACCGACTTCTTGCAACACCGCCATCGCGGCTTCACGTCGCTCTGTATCGGATAAATTCTGCAATAACATCACATACTCAACGTTCTCCAACGCACTCAGTACCGGGATGAGATTGTATTCCTGAAAGATAAAACCTATCTTCCATAAGCGAAGTCTGGATAACTGCTGCCTACTCAGACGCCCAATTTCTTCATCTCCAACCCAGATCTTGCCCTGACTGGGTGAATCTAGACCACCAATGAGGTTTAACAGCGTGGTCTTACCGGAACCTGAAGGACCGACCAATGCTAGAAATTCACCTTTATTGATCTTCAGCTCAATATCACTGAGTGCATTTACCGTGATACTGTCCTGACGATACTGTTTGCTTAACTTTTCAATACGAACAATAGCCATGGCAATTACCTCGATATTCGCAGGTTACTAAGGCTAAACACCCTGTTATTTATCGGGCGATCAAATTCTACCTCCTTGACTACGATCACCGTCTCATGACCTTCTTTGCCCATCGTCTGCATGCGCCATCTTGTCGGCAGGTGACGCCCCCCCATCTCCTGAGGTTCGCTAAAACTCAGCACCTTAATCAACTCACCTCGCTCGCTGTAGTACTCCTGTTTCACAGGCATAAGATCCTTTTTACGCACGTAATACACCAGTTTCCCCCACACAACCGCGGCCCCCTTATGAGGGATGGCTTCGATGATGTAGCTTTCAGCACCGTCAATGACACGGGTAGTGGTAATCCTATGTTGATAATCATTGATAACATTGCTTTCCTTAACCAGATCGTCATTGGTGAAATCCGATCCCATCCAGGCCTGAAGCATCATCGAAGGCGGCACTTTAATCGTGCGCTCCACCTTGGGCAGGTAATTCCACATTTCATCTTTAATACGCAGCGATCCAATACCCTTTTCCTTTCTCGGTGCAAGAATGCGAATGAAGGTTCGCTCTGGTCTATCCATCCACACCCGCATCTCCAGGGTGCGCTGCCAGTGTGGCGTTGTGATAGTCATCGCATAACGCCCCTGAGCGGTATCACCCCATAACAACGCTTCAACCGACCCTACGATCTGTTGCCCGGTTGGTTCCTCTGCATAGGTATCTAACGGTGTGAAAATGCTAAATAAAAGAGCAAACGTGAACAAATACACTGCATCCCGGCTATGCTTGCGTTGGTAAAACATTTTTTATTCCTCTGACAACGGATTAAGCCACTATCTAAATTAAAGATAAACTGGCCACCTTGAATAACGGCATATAGTCAGAACTTGACCATCGACCTAACTGCACGCCGGCACCAGGCTATTTTGCCCGTTACAGACAGGCCCCTCTACAGCCTCAATTCATATCCGGCGCGAAAAGAGAAAGCGATTTTGTCACACGACAACATTCTACTCGCTCCACCTCTCTGCAATCTTGTTACTGCACTACAAAGATAGCTGATTTCGCCAACAATACCGTTACACAATTCTGGCAAATGTTTTCAAAATTCAGACTTTTTGCGGATATATGCGAATTAAACCAATGACTGAAAATGAGAGTCATTAATAATCAGGCTGTCCAACCGGTAGTATGGTGTTGTGGATAGCAATCCTGCCAGGTGGCTATATCCTTATCTACATCGCAACGCGTTAGCACAAAGGGCCCTTCGGGCCCTTTTTTATATTCGATTTCTTAACATTAATTCTTTCGGGTGAGGGTTTAAATAATACTGCGATGCAATATAGTCATCCGGATAAAGGCGTAGATAGTGTTTAATCAGGGTAACCGGCACTATCAATGGCAGTTTTCCCAGTCGATAATCATCCAGTACAGACAACAGTTCCTGCTTGTCTTCACTACTGAGTTTATCTTTAAAGAACCCCATAATATGCTGTAACACATTGGTATGACTTTTCGTCGTTGCCAATTGATTCATCGCCGTCATTAACAGGCTCATATAATTTTTTCCCAACTGCTTCAGATCGGCCTTACCGGCATCGGCTACCAGACGACCTAGTTCGCGATAAACCTTTTCATCGTGTGCCAACACGGTAAATTTGTGTCGGCTATGAAACTCCACCAGAGAGGCCGGTGTTAATGTGTTCTGATATTGTTGCCATCGATGATAAACAAATACGCGTTCAATAAAGTTCTCGCGCAAATGCGCATCCATCAGGCGCCCCTCCTCTTCAACTGGCAGGAAGGGATATTGCTGCATTATCCCCTGCGCATAAAGACCCGGACCATTATCCAGAGGATCACCCTTTTCACTATAAATCTTCACCCGTTCCATTCCACAGCTGGGCGACTTACTTTTAAAGATATAACCACTCAATTCAGTGCACAGTTTTGCCGCTTGCCGTGAATAATCCTTAATCGCATCGGTGACATCCTGTTCTGGATCCTTCACCCCTCGTACTCGCACGTCATTAGAAACTTTAACCAGTCGTATGGCTGGACGTGGGATACCCAGGCCAATCGCTACCTCAGGACAAAAGGCCTGAAACTGAAAATACTCGCCCAATGAGTCGGTGATATAACGATTGTGTTTATGCGAGCTGTCAAAGCGGACCTCTTGACCCAGTAGACAACTGCTAATACCCAGAGTAATCTTGCTGTTATTACCTTTTTCTTCCATTTGATATGCCTAATGAAGTCACTTTGTTATCACTATACCTGTAATGGCGTAAAAACAGTGTGAAACCATCGTAAATTATCTTTCCACCAGATACGCTGCATATGACAATCATAGTCATGTAATTCTCAGGATAGATATGAACAAAGTTATTGTCTGGTTTCGAAATGACCTGCGCCTGCATGACAACCCTGCGTTGCACCATGCCATCACTGCCGGGCATAATATTATTCCCATCTATATCCATGATCCTCGTTTATCACCATGGCATAACGGTGCCGCCAGCAACTGGTGGTTACATCATAGCCTGGCCAGTTTACGTGAATCGCTGGAGAAAAAAGGCAGCCAGCTGTTCCTGTTTTCAGGCGCACCCGCAGACATATTAAACAAACTTGTACAAGCAACCGGAGCTTTGGCAGTTTATGCCAATCGCCGATACGAGCCGTTACAGGAAGAAGAAGATAAACATGTTGCCCTGCAGCTCAACAACGTGGGTTCAAGCCTGATCTCGTTTCATGGTAATCTGCTCAATGAGCCGGAGATGGTGAAAAATAAATCCGGCCAGCCTTACAAGGTATTTACGCCTTATTACAAGGCGGTCATGGCATTGGGACTCAATTGCAATACTCTGGCAGTACCTGAATCCATCGAAACCGCCACCGTTGACATCAACTCTGACACACTGCAGCAATTACAGCTTTTGCCCAATATAAACTGGTATGAAAAAATCAGTCGATACTGGAAACCGGGTGAAGCGTCGGCGCTGTCACAAATGGATGAGTTTATACATTCATCACTCAAGCAATATCCAGTAAAGCGGGATATTCCA
>JABURU010000004.1 GCA_014762485.1 Gammaproteobacteria bacterium
ATTGCTTTCAGCATGATAAAGTCTCCTGAACCCTTTATGAATCAAACAGATTAAATATATATCATACAAGCATATAAAAAAGGAAAGAATGACTAAGAAAATTTTACCTCTCATTTTGATATTCTGTTCGTTGGTGGCAGTTGCGCAAAAAGATTTAAAAAAAGGATGTGTTGTTTTGGAAAACAACGATACGATTTGCGGGATGCTGAAAAACAAAAAATATTATTCAGCAGGTGGTGTTAAATTGTTCCGGGAGGATAAGAAAATAAGATATCCCAAACGGGCAATAGCCGAAATATACATTCATGCAGACAGGTATGTGAAAAGCGATATGGGGTTATGGGAGCATGCATTTTTTAAAAAAGACGTTTCGGGAAATGTAAATGTATACACATTCAAAAGAAAGAAAAGGCTCGGGGGATTTGATTCCGATATTAATTTTGGACGCCTGATTCCCGCTATTAAGTTTTATTGCGATGATTATCCGGGATTGGAGGATACTCTTCAATACATTAATAAAAAGAACGTTGATGAGTTCGTTGTAAAATATAATGCCTGGAAAGCAAACAATCCGGGTAGTAAATCATACTTTGAAAATAATATTCATAGTAAACCACTTGTTAATTTCAAGCTGAGTTTTCTGCTTCCGGGAGTAGGTATTGAGTTTGGATTGAGTGAAAAGGTCTCTCTTAGCACCATGCTAAAGAATGAATTTGGATATGGCAGTTCCGTTGGCTGGATAGTGAACCCGTTTCTGGACACCCAGTTACGGTATTATCATAATATAAACAAAAGGAAAGCGGAGAATAAAAGAACCTATAAGTATTCCGGGAATTATGTATGCCTCGTAAATGCTTATTTTTTTGACACCGGGGCGAGTCTGACCGGAATTGAATACGGATGGCAAAGAGTGATAAATAAACACTGGTATTTTAACCTGGGACTAGGCGCTGCAAAATGGACAACAGGCGATCAGGGGTTTACCGTTTTATACGATATTGATTTTGGCTACAATTTTTAAATCAGTACTTGGTATGTCCAGTAATATCAGACAGCCTAATGCAAAAAACAAAAGCATAGCCCGTAAACAGAAAATAATTTTCGTGTTACTTCCTTTCAAAATTCCCAAAAAACGGGAATGAGCAGCAGGGAAAGGATGAATGCAATGATATTCAGGGGAAGGCCGATTTTTACGTAGTCGGTAAATTTATAGTTGCCAATGGCCTGAACAAGCAGGTTGGTTTGGTAGACGATGGGCGTAGAGAAACTGGC
>JABURU010000228.1 GCA_014762485.1 Gammaproteobacteria bacterium
TTCGACAATTTAAAATTAGGTAAATTCTATATCGGCAGGAAAAAAAATGTTTTTAGGAGAGAGTTGAAGAAGAACAAAAAGATGGTAGCGATGGACGGACTCGAACCGTCACGCCCGAAGGCAAGGGATTTTGAATCCCTCGTGTCTACCAATTCCACCACATCGCCATAGACCGGCGCCATTATAATGATTCCAGCGAATATGGCAAAGCATGATTTAATCCCTTCTGTTAAAATCGCCCGCCATGCAGACTAGTGATTTTCATTTTGAGCTCCCCAATGAGCTAATCGCCCAATACCCTGCCGCTGAGCGTAGTGGTAGCCGCTTGCTGTGCCTGGATGGAAACAGTGGCGCGATCGTCGATCGACAGTTTCCCGAGTTGCTGGACTTAATCAATCCAGGAGACCTGTTGATATTTAATGATACCCGCGTGATTCCGGCCCGGATCTATGGGCAGAAAGAGACTGGCGGTAAGCTCGAGGTATTGGTAGAGCGTATGTTGTCGGATAAACGCATCCTGGCACATGTGCGTTCCAGCAAATCCCCCAAGCCAGGTAGCCTGATCACCCTGGATGGCGAACATCATGCGACCGTGGTGGAGCGTAAAGAGGCGCTCTTTGTCATCGAGTTGAGTGGAGGTATCCCGGTTCTGGATGTGTTGCAAGCCCATGGGCATATGCCGTTGCCACCTTATATAGAACGCTCGGATAAAGAGGACGATCAGGAGCGTTATCAGACGGTATATGCGAAAAAGCATGGCGCGGTCGCCGCGCCGACGGCCGGCCTGCATTTTGATGAGTCTATGCTGCAACGGCTAAAAGATAATGGCGTGGAAACCGCCTTTGTCACCCTGCATGTTGGGGCGGGTACCTTCCAGCCAGTGCGAGTGGACAATATCCATGAACATAAGATGCACAGTGAAGTGATCAATGTCCCGCAGGCTGTGGTCGATAAGGTCGCCGAAACTCGTGCCAAAGGCGGACGAGTCATTGCCGTGGGCACGACCTCGGTGCGTTCCCTGGAGAGTGCCGCCCGGGATGGCCGACTACAGGCGTATAATGGCGAAACCGATATCTTTATTTATCCGGGATACCAGTTTCAGGTGGTGGATGCGATGATCACCAACTTCCACCTGCCGGAGTCGACATTAATGATGCTGGTATCGGCGTTTGCTGGATATGAGCACATAATGCAGGCCTATCAGCACGCGGTAGAGCAAAAATACCGATTTTTCAGTTATGGCGATGCCATGTTTCTAACCAGACAGGACAACATTAGCCCGTGAGTGACATGCAGTTTGATTTAATCACCAGTGAAGGTTTGGCTCGGCGTGGCCGCTTGACCTTCCCACGCGGAACCATTGAAACCCCGGCCTTCATGCCGGTGGGTACCTATGGCACGGTGAAGGCGATGACTCCGGAAGAGCTGCGGGATACCGGTGCGGAAATTATCCTTGGCAATACCTTTCACCTGATGTTGCGCCCTGGTACCGAGGTGATCCAGAAGCATGGTGATTTACATGACTTTATGCACTGGGATGGACCGATCCTGACCGATTCCGGTGGTTTTCAGGTGTTTAGCCTGGGCGATATGCGCAAGATCACCGAAGAGGGGGTGCATTTTCAGTCGCCGGTGAATGGCAACAAGGTCTTCATGGGGCCGGAAGAGTCGATGCAGGTGCAGCGCGAGCTAGGCTCTGACATCGTGATGATCTTTGATGAATGCACACCGTATCCGGCGGATGAAAAGCAGGCCCGCGAGTCGATGGAGCTATCCCTGCGCTGGGCCAAACGTAGCAAACAGGCGCATGGCGATAACTCGGCGGCCCTGTTTGGCATCGTACAGGGCGGGATGCACGAGGCCTTGCGTGATATTTCGCTAAACGGCCTGACCGAGATCGGTTTTGATGGTTATGCCATAGGTGGCCTGTCGGTGGGAGAGCCGAAAGAGGATATGATCCGGATTCTCAGTCACATCACGCCAAAGATGCCGGATGACAAGCCGCGTTACCTGATGGGGGTGGGTAAGCCGGAGGATATCGTCGAGGCGGTACGCCGTGGCATTGATATGTTCGACTGTGTGATGCCCACCCGCAATGCGCGTAATGGTCATTTATTCACCACTGAAGGGGTGATTAAGATCCGCAATAGCAAACATGAGTCGGATACCCGTCCGTTAGATGAATCCTGTGATTGCTATACCTGTCGCCATTACAGCCGTTCCTATCTGCGCCATATGGATAAAAGTCACGAAATTCTTGGTGCAAGACTTAATACTATTCACAATCTCTATTATTATCAGTTCCTCATGCGCGGCCTGCGCGAGGCAATCGCCGAAGGTCGTCTGGATGATTTTGTGAAAGAGTTCTATCACAAACGCGGCCAGGACGTGCCTCCTGTGCCATAATAAGCCCCTTTATTTTCTGGAGTGAGTTAAGACTATGAGTTTCTTCATTTCTGATGCCATGGCTGAGACAGGTACCCAGCAGGGTGATCCCATGATGTCATTGCTGTTCTTTGGTGGTCTGTTCCTGATCATGTACCTGATGATCATTCGTCCGCAGTCCAAGCGTATGAAAGAGCACAAGAATATGGTTGCTGCCCTGGGCAAGGGCGATGAAATCGTCACCAATGGTGGCATTCTGGGCAAGATCGTCAACATTGGCGACATGTTCCTGACCGTTGAGGTAGCTGAAGGTATCGAGCTGAAGATTCAGCGCGAAATGGTGGCTGCCTTGATGCCGAAGGGCACTATCAAGGACGCGAATAAATAATAAGAAGTACTGTATCTGACGACTGTAACGGCGCTAGATGGCGCCGTTACAACATAGTCAGTCGATACTTTTAAGATGAGCAAGGCCCGTTAGGGCTTGGGGATGAGAGTTCATGAATCAATATCCGATCTGGAAATACCTGATCATCGTTGTTGTGGCCCTGACGGCTTTGGTCTATGCGGCCCCCAATCTATTTGGTGAAGATCCGGCGCTACAGATTTCCGTCAGTGCGCGTAAAGACGCAATGGACAAAGGGGTGGATGCCCAGGCCGCCACGGCATTGAAGGCAAACAACCTTGCGTACAAGTCTATTGAGGTCTCTGGCCGCAGTATGATGATTCGTTTTGATAACACCGATATTCAGCTCAAGGCCTATGATGTGATTCGCCAGGCTATGGGCAATAGCTATGTTGTCGCTCTTAACCTTGCCCCAGCAACGCCTAACTGGCTGCGTGAGCTAGGCGCCTTGCCTATGTACCTAGGCCTGGATCTACGAGGTGGTGTGCATCTATTGATGGAAGTCGATATGCAGGCCGCGGTAGAAACAGCCATGGAGCGTTATGTCGGCGAGTTACGCACGGCGATGCGTAGTGAAAAGATTCGTGGTGTACGCGTTTCCCGTGATGCCGATAAAGTTAGCCTGCAATATCGCAATATTGCCGATCGTGATCGTGCCGCTGAGGCCATCGCCGAGCAGTTTCGCGATCTGGATGTGAAGAGCCGAGACGAAGACGGTTTCCGCATCGAAGTAATGTTAACAGAAGCGGCCCGTATTGAAGAGCAGCGCAAGGCGCTGAAGCAGAATATAACCACCTTGCGTAATCGAGTGAACGAGCTGGGTGTGGCTGAACCCATTATTCAACAGCAGGGTGAACGCCGTATTGTTGTGCAGATACCCGGTGTGCAGGATCCGGCTCGAGTAAAAGAGATCTTAAGTGCCACTGCGACACTGGAGTTTCGCCTGGTAGATGAAAATGGCGATGTCCAGGCGGCTGTGCAGGGGCGGGTACCATCTACCTCGCGTCTGTATTATGAGCGCAATGGTGCCCCCATACTGCTGAAAAAGCGAGTGTTGTTAACCGGTGATTCGATTACCGATGCCTCTTCCGGTATTGATTCTCAAAGCGGTGGTTCGGCGGTAACGATCAGCCTGGATGGCAAAGGTGGACGTAAGTTTAGTCGTGCCACGCGCGATGTAGTCGGCCAGTTAATGTCGGTGGTCTACATCGAGAACAAGACCGTTACCCATATTCGTGACGGCAAGCAGGTCAAAGAGAAGCAGCGCATCGAAGAGGTGATCAATGTTGCCCGTATTCGTGAGCAGCTAGGTGCGCGATTCCAGATCACCGGCCTGGACAATACCCGCGAAGCACGAAACCTGGCACTGTTACTGCGTGCCGGTGCTCTGGCTGCCCCGATAGACATCATTGAAGAACGTACAATTGGTCCTAGCCTGGGTCAGGATAATATCGATCAAGGCTTCCTGTCGGTCGTGATTGGCCTGGTACTGGTGCTGATCTTTATGGTGATGTGGTACAAGAGTTTCGGCATGATTGCCAATACCGCTTTGGCCCTGAACCTGGTGATTATTGTTGCGGTCCTGTCGATGCTGCAGGCCACCCTGACCTTGCCGGGTATTGCCGGTATCGTGCTGACGGTGGGTATGGCGGTGGATGCAAACGTACTGATCTTTGAACGTATACGAGAAGAGCTACGTGCAGGCAACTCACCACAGGCCAGTATTTCCGCGGGTTATGAAAAGGCGTTTTCTACCATCGCCGATGCCAATATCACGACATTGCTAGCGGCCCTGGTACTGTTCGGCTTTGGTACCGGTCCGATCAAAGGCTTTGCTATCACGCTCTCCATAGGTATAGCGACTTCGATGTTCACCGCGATTATGGTGACACGTAGCATCGTCAACATGACCTATGGTCGTCAACGTCGCCTCGGCAAACTGCCTATCTAGGAGAGGGAAGATGGAATTATTTACCAATACCAAAATCGACTTTTTGGGCAAACGAAAGATGGCCATCGGCCTCTCCGTAATCGTGCTATTGATATCAGTGGCCTCTATGGCTACCCGAGGCATGAATCTGGGGCTGGACTTTAGTGGCGGTACCTTGCTGGAAGTGGGCTATCAACAAGCCGCTGATCTGGATGTGATTCGAGGCACCCTGGAGCAGGCCGGTTTCGATGAAGCGGTCGTGCAGCATTTTGGTTCGGCCAAAGAGGTATTGATTAAGGTTGGACCTCGTACCGAAAAGAGCAGCGCAGAGCTAAGTAGTGATATCCTGCGGGCACTGCAACAGGCCGATAACACGGTGGATATGCGACGTGTTGAATATGTTGGTCCACAAATCGGCGAAGAGCTGCGCGAGGATGGCGGCCTGGCCATGTTGTACGCCATTATTGGCATCATGATTTATGTCGCGTTACGATTTGAGTACCGTTTTGCATTGGGCTCGGTGGCGGCTCTTGTTCATGGTGTGGAGATTACCCTGGGAATTT
>JABURU010000299.1 GCA_014762485.1 Gammaproteobacteria bacterium
ATGGCGGTGACGTTATCTCTGTTGAAGGTCTGGCCGAAGGCGGTGAATTGCATGCGGTACAAGAGGCCTTTATGGAAGAGCATGGCTTGCAGTGCGGGTTCTGTACCCCGGGTATGTTGACCCGAGCTTATCGCTTCTTGCAGGAGAATCCTAACCCAACGGAAGATGAAATCCGTAAGGGAATGTCTGGCAACCTGTGTCGTTGCACTGGCTACCAGAACATCATTAAGGCCATCCAGTCTGCGGCCACTAAACTGCAGTCAGCGTAAGGGGAGAATAAATTATGGCTACTACAGCTGAAAGCCTGGAGCGCGAACAAAAACTTGAAGGTGTGGGTTGCTCCAAACGACGTAAAGAAGATCCACGCTTTATTCAGGGTAAGGGTAACTACGTCGACGATATTAAGATGCCAGGCATGGTGTTTGGTGATTTTGTCCGCAGTCCTCATGCCCATGCGCGCATTAAAGGCATTAACAAAGAAAAAGCACTGGCCCTGCCCGGTGTCGTGGCGGTATTAACTGCTGACGACCTGAAACCACTGAACCTGCACTGGATGCCGACTCTGGCCGGTGATAAGCAGGCCGTGCTGGCCGATGAGAAGGTTGCCTTCCAGTATCAGGAAGTGGCAATGGTGATCGCCGAAGACCGCTATATCGCCGCTGATGCGACCGAACTGGTAGAGGTGGAATATGAGCCGCTGCCAGCCATCGTTGATCCTCACACCTCTATGGATGACGATGCACCGATCATTCGTGAAGACGTAGCCGATGCCGATGAAGTAGGACAGGGCAAGCGCCGTCACCCCAACCACATCTTTAGCTGGGACGTAGGTGATAAAGAGGCCACAGAGCGTGCTTTTAACGATGCCGAGGTCACCGTGAAGCAAGCGATGCTGAACCATCGTGTCCACCCCTCCCCACTGGAGACCTGTGGTTGTGTCGCTTCATTTGACAAGGTCAATAACAAGCTGACCGTTTGGCTGACCTCACAGGCACCACACATCGTGCGTACCGTGGTGTCTCTGCTGTCTGGTGTGCCCGAGAGCAATGTTCGTATTATCTCTCCCGATATCGGTGGTGGTTTTGGTAACAAGGTAGGCGTCTATCCTGGTTACGTGGTTTCCATTGTTGCTTCCATCGTTCTGGGTGTACCGGTTAAATGGATTGAAGATCGTATCGAGAACCTCTCCACCACAGCCTTTGCCCGTGACTACCATATGGAAGGCGAGCTGGCCGCGGATAAAGAAGGTAACATCAAGGCGATGCGTGTAAACGTACTGGCCGACCATGGTGCCTTTAACTCCCATGCACAACCAACCAAGTGGCCGGCCGGTCTGTTTAGTATTTGTACCGGTTCCTACGATATCCCCACAGCTTATGCCAATGTGGATGGTGTTTACACCAACAAGGCACCGGGTGGTGTGGCCTATCGTTGTTCCTTCCGCGTGACCGAAGCGGTTTACGTGATTGAGCGGATGATGGACGTACTGGCGCAGAAACTGGAGATGGACCCAGCGGAACTGCGTATAAAGAACTTCATCAAGCCCGAACAGTTCCCGTACCAGTCTGCACTGGGTTGGGAATATGACAGTGGTGACTACCATACGGCCTTTAAGAAGGTAATGGACGCGGTGGACTACGAAGGTCTGCGTAAAGAGCAGGCTGAGAAGAAGGCGCGCGGCGAGATCATGGGTATCGGTATCTCTACCTTTACCGAGATCGTTGGCGCCGGTCCGAGCAAGGCCTGTGACGTACTGGGTGTAGGCATGTTCGATAGTGCCGAAATCCGTGTGCATCCTACCGGCAGTATTATCGCCCGTATGGGGACTATTACCCAGGGTCAGGGGCACGCAACCACTTACGCGCAGATCATTGCCACCGAGCTGGGAATTCCTTCCGATGAAATTACCATCGAAGAAGGTGATACCGATACCGCGCCTTATGGCCTGGGTACCTATGGTTCTCGTTCTACCCCGGTAGCCGGTGCGGCGACGGTGAACGCGGCGCGCAAGATTCGTGAGAAAGCACGCAAGATTGCCGCCCACCTGTTAGAGGTGAGCGAAAACGACCTGGAATGGGATGTGGACCAGTTCCGCGTAGTGGGTTCACCGGATCAGACCAAAACCATGAAGGAGATTGCCTGGGCTGCCTATAATGACGTACCAGACGGTATGGAAATGGGGCTTGAGACCGTGGACTATTATGATCCACCCAATTTCACCTACCCGTTCGGCGCCTACGTGACGGTGGTCGATATCGACAAATACACCGGTGAGGCTAGCATTCGTCGCTTCTATGCATTGGATGACTGTGGTACCCGTATTAACCCGATGATCATCGAAGGTCAGGTACATGGTGGCCTGAATGAAGGCTTCGCCGTGGCGATGGGTCAGGAACTGCCGTTTGATGAAGATGGTAACCTGCTGGGGAATACCTTTATGGATTATTTCTGGCCAACCATGGTGGAAACACCGAAGTGGGAGCTGGATTACACCGTAACGCCATCACCACATCATCCTATGGGTGCCAAAGGTGTCGCGGAATCACCGCACGTCGGTAGTATTCCTTGCTTCTCCAACGCAATTAACGACGCGTTGATGCAGTTTGGTATCACCCACGTGGATATGCCGCACAACGCCTTCCGCGTATGGAAAACGCTACATGAATTGAACCTTGATAAAGATTAATCGTTCTAATAGATAGTTAGTCTCCTTTCAATGTTCTTTTCCAACCCGTATCGGCCTCTTTGGCTGATGCGGGTTTTCCGCTAAAAAGTTATACGTTTTTTTCGTTAAAGTTATTAGGAGTTTTTTGAATGCAGGTCAAAATTGAAAAGGTTTTTACCATTGATGCACCCTCTGCCAGCGCATGGCAATTCCTGCAGGATATTTCTGGTGTTGCCGGCTGTATGCCCGGTGCCGAGATCACCGAACAGGTGGATGACAACAACTACAAAGGATCGGTGAAGGTCAAAATCGGACCTGCGACCGCGGCGTTTAAGGGTGATATCGAAATTAAAGGTATCGATGCCGACAAGCGTGAGCTGCACATGTTGGGTACCGGTGCCGATGTGAAAGGGACCTCTTCCGCTAGTATGGACCTGGTGGCTTTTGTTCGCGATGGTGATGATGGCAAATGTGAGCTGGTGGGCAATGCGGCAGTCACGGTTAATGGCAAGATGGCCAGCCTCGGTGGTCGTATGATGACCCAGGTATCGGATCAGATCCTGAAACAGTTCGGAGCCAATTTTGCCAATAATGTAATGGCCATGGGTGACGGTGCAGCAGCCGAAGCCGCGGCAAGTAAAGCTGC
This sequence comes from Gammaproteobacteria bacterium, assembly GCA_014762485.1. Lineage (GTDB taxonomy): Bacteria > Pseudomonadota > Gammaproteobacteria > Thiohalospirales > Thiohalospiraceae > JABURT01. The sequence goes on from JABURU010000299.1 coordinate 3,312, forward strand.
TGAGCAACCGAAAGAATTAAATGCCTTCGGCCTGATGTGGGGCGTAGTGGTCGGCTTCTTTAAAGGTCTGTTTGGCAAGAAGTAATCAGTTCGATAGACAACGAGCTGGCATTTATAGGCTTGAAGTAGAGATAGCATGGTAGATTTATCACTTTTTCAAAAGCAGTTGGCTGAAAAGGGGTACATAGCTGATAAGGACCTGGCGGCCAGCCTGTTATTACAGACGCAGTTACAACGTCCCCTGTTACTGGAAGGTGATGCGGGTGTGGGCAAAACCGAGATAGCCAAGGTATTATCCGAGGTCTTCAATTGCCCATTAATCCGTTTGCAATGTTATGAAGGCCTGGATGCCAGTTCGACTGTTTATGAGTGGAACTATCAACATCAGTTGATGGCGATCAAACTGTTCGAGAAAGAGAGCCATTCGGCCGGTGAGACAGAAGAACACATCTTTAGTGAGAAATACCTGCTAAAGCGGCCATTACTCCAGGCGATCACGATGCCGGAGTCACCGGTGCTGTTAATTGATGAGATCGACAGGGCAGATGAAGAGTTTGAGGCCTACCTGTTAGAGGTTCTGTCGGATTTTCAAATCAGCATTCCCGAGCTGGGTACCATTAAGGCTACTAGCAAGCCTCATGTAATCCTGACGTCTAATGGTACCCGGGAGTTGAGCGATGCATTGCGTCGGCGTTGTCTCTATCATTATGTTGATTATCCCAGTTTTGATAAGGAACTTCGCATTGTAAAGGCTCGTCTACCGGATATAGGCACCGAGCTGGCGCGCCAGATAGTGGATGTTGTCCAGGGACTGCGTAAGACCGGTTTGAGGAAAAATCCGGGCATTGCCGAGACACTGGACTGGGCCGCGGCCTTAATCAAGTTTGACCTGTCTTCACTGGATGGAGACATGGAACTATTTATGTCTACCCTGGCTTGTCTGTTAAAGACACAAGAGGATCGCGAAGCGATCACACGAGAAGTAGCCGAAAGATTGATAGCCAAGGCGGTATGATGAGTAAAGCGACAGACCTCATCGACAAGATGTCTGACTTCGAACCCGAGGAACAGATCACGCAGCGCGTGGTTGGGTTTATTCGCTTTATTCATGATAATGGCTTTCGCATTGGTGTACAGGAAGAGCTGGATGGCCTGCGCGTAGCCCGGCACTGTAACTTGCTGGATCAAAAGCGCCTACGCTGGGGGCTGCGCAGCCTGTTGTGCTCCAGTAGTGAAGAGTGGCAAGAGTTTGATGAACTGTTTGATGCCTACTGGAAGCCACCTAATCGCACGAAAGAGATCTATTCCGGCTCCACCAGACGCAAGGAAAACAAGCAAGGTCTGGGCATGGGTAATCAACGTGGTGGGAGTCAAACCGCTGCGGATGCCGATAAGGCTGAAGAGGGAGATGATAGCGATGCCGGGGATGGTGGCAGCAAGGGTGGTGCCAGTCGAAATACGGCGTCAGTGCGCAGTGATTTTCGTCACCTGACCGATGAACATCAAATGCGTGAGATGGAAAGGCTGGTGGAACGCCTGGCAAAACGCATGCGACGTCGCATTATCCGTCGGCAACAGCAGCGACAGAAAGGCCGCATCATTCATATGCGTCGCACGATTCGTAATAGTTTGCGATTTGGTGGCACTCCATTAAAGCTCTATTTTCGTCGTAACAAGCGTCAGCTGCCCAAGCTGGTGGTGTTACTGGACGTTAGTCGCTCGATGAGCCTGTATAGCTATTTGTTTTTACGCTTTGCCCGCGGTGTGGTGGATGCGTTTAATGATGCCGATGCCTATGTTTTTCATACCAAGTTGATACACATCACCGAAGCACTGCAGGAGAAAGACACCCTGCGTATGAAAGAGAAGCTGGCGATGATGGCAGTCGGACTATCGGGCGGTACACGCATTGGTGAATGTTTGCAGAGTTTTAATCAAGACTATGGCCGACGCATTATTAACTCTCGCACT
>JABURU010000367.1 GCA_014762485.1 Gammaproteobacteria bacterium
GATCAGCCCCGAGCAACTGGTTACCGAGTACATTCAACGCATCATTGCCCACCCCGGCTCATTACAGGTATTGAACTTTGCCGAAGGTAAGGTACAGCTGGTGGCGGTCCGTGCCATTGCCGGAGGGCCTCTAATCGGCGAGCAATTAAAAACCCTGCGCACCCACATGCCCGGCATCGATACCCGGGTAGCCGCTATCTTCCGCCAGGGACACCCCATCATTCCCACGGGTGATACCGTCATTGAGGCCGATGATGAAATCTTTTTCATCGCCGCCCAGGAATTTATACGTGCGGTGATGAGCGAACTACGTGAGGTGGATAAACCCAATAAACGTATCATCATCGCCGGCGGAGGCAATATCGGCCGACGCCTGGCTCGCTCGCTGGAAGATACTCACCAGGTCAAAATTATCGACCACAACCCCGAGCGCTCGCGCGAGACTTCAGAGGAGTTACTGAACACCATCGTGTTACTGGGTGATGCCTCGGACGAAGAGTTATTACTTGATGAAAACATCGACAAGACTGATGTCTTCTGCGCCCTGACCAATGATGACGAAGCCAACATACTCTCCGCCCTGCTGGCAAAAAAGCTGGGCGCGCGCAAGGTGATGGCGCTGATCAACCGCAGTTCTTATGTTGATCTGGTGGAGTCGGGCAATATCGATGTCGCGATCTCGCCACAACAGGCGACGATAGGTAGTCTGCTGGCGCACGTGCGCCGAGGCGACGTGGTGATGGTGCACTCTCTACGCAAAGGGGCGGCCGAAGCCATCGAGGCAGTCGCCCATGGCGACCCTACCTCTTCGAAGGTCGTGGGGCGCTCGGTAGAGGAACTAGATCTGCCTCCTGGTACCACCATCGGCGCAATAGTTCGGGGTGATGAGGTCATAATCGCTCATCATGACACCGTAATAGAATCGAACGACCATGTGATCCTGTTTTTGGTCGACAAGAAAAACATCAAGGAAGTGGAGCGCCTGTTCCAGGTTGGCATTACCTTCATTTAGGGCCTGTTAATACTACTCATGCAGCTACAAGTTATCTTCAAAATTATTGGCCTGTTATTGATGCTGTTTAGCAGCTCTATGCTGACACCAGTGATCGTTGATCTGATCTACCAGGAGAACGACTCGATCCCGTTCTTAATGGGCTTTGCCGTCACCTTCGGTAGTGGCCTGTTGTTATGGTATCCGGTACGCCATTATCGAAAAGAGCTGCGTCTGCGTGATGGCTTTATTGTCGTCGTCCTGTTCTGGACGGTACTTGGCCTGGCCGGCTCTATCCCGCTGATGTTTACCTTGCAACCGTATATGAGTTTTACCGATGCAGTGTTTGAATCCATCTCCGGCCTGACCACCACCGGCGCCACCGTGATCACCGGGCTGGATAACCTGCCTCATGCCATCCTGTTTTATCGCCAGCAACTCCAGTGGCTGGGCGGCATGGGGATCATCGTCCTCGCCGTTGCCGTACTGCCAATGCTGGGTATCGGGGGAATGTCACTGTATCGCGCCGAAACCCCGGGGCCGATGAAAGACACCAAGCTAACCCCTCGCCTGACCGAAACCGCCAAGGCCCTGTGGTACATCTACCTCAGCCTCACCATTTTATGTGCAATATCATACTGGCTGGCGGGTATGGATGTATTTGATGCCATTTCGCACAGCTTTGCCACCATCGCCATCGGTGGTTTCTCCACCCATGATGCCTCTATGGGTTATTTCAACAGCCCGGTTATTGAAATGGTGGCGGTTGTCTTCATGCTGCTTGCCGGGGTGAACTTTGCCCTGCATTTTGTCGTCTGGCGCTCACTAAACCTGGGCTCATATTTAAAAGATTCCGAATTTAGAACCTATATCACCATCCTGATGATCGTCAGTGCCATCACCATCGGCTACCTGTATTTGACCGATACCTTTATCGAGCCGATGAACGCCTTCCACCATGGACTGTTCCAGGCAGTCTCGATAGGCACCACCACCGGCTTTACCACCGCCGAGTATTTCGTCTGGCCAGGCTTTCTACCTGTGCTATTGCTGTTTGTCAGCTTTATAGGTGGTTGTGCCGGCTCAACCGGCGGCGGTATGAAAGTCATTCGCTTCCTGTTACTACTGAAGCAGGGTAAGCGTGAAATCATGAAGCTGATCCATCCATCTGCTCAAATCCCCATCCGCATGGGTGGAAAATCCGTGTCACCCGGGGTAATAGAATCGGTATGGGGTTTCTTCGCCGCCTATGTGGGTATATTCAGTATCATGTTATTGACCCTGATGATGACCGGGCTGGATCAAATTAGCGCTTTTTCTGCCGTAGCCGCCTCACTAAACAACCTTGGCCCCGGTCTGGGCGAGGTCGGTGCCAACTATGCCAGCATTACCGACACGGCCAAGTGGGTGCTGGTATTCGGCATGCTAATGGGCCGACTGGAAATCTTCACCCTGCTGGTATTATTAATGCCGGCCTTCTGGCGGCGTTAATTATGAACCTTAGTCAACATCCCGACGCCATACGCTGGAACAACCGTTACCAGGATAGATCCCAACCCGGCGATGCGGTGCCGGTATTGCAGCAAAATATTGCGCTGCTGCCTGCGAACGGCAAGGCACTGGAAATCGCCTGTGGCCTGGGCGCCAATACACTGTTACTGGCACAACATGGACTGGAGGTGGATGCCTGGGATATTTCCCAGGTAGCGGTTGATAAACTGCAAGCCATTGCCAATAAGCATGGTTTAAATGTGCACACCCAGGCGCGCGACGTGGTGAATCAACCACCCGAGGTAGAGCAATATGATGTTATCGTCGTTAGCTTCTTTCTTGAGCGTAGCCTGATGCCAGCTTTGATAAACGCCCTAAAACCCGGCGGCATCATCTATTATCAAACCTTTGCCAGGGAAAATGCCACCTCTGGTCCGAGTAATCCCGCCTTCAGGCTGGATAAAAATGAACTACTAACATGCTTTAATAGTTTAACCATCCGGGTTTATCGTGATGATGGCCAGAGCGCGGAAAGTTTCATTGTCGCTCAAAAACCTGAAGAGTGAATGAATGAACCAGATAGACAACCTATTAGCGCTACTGGATAAAGGCCAGGACAATGCCCTGTTAAGGTTCGGCCTTGGCAACGCCTACCTGCAAGCAGATGACTGTACAAATGCCTGCATACATTTACAACAAGCTACCCAACAAGATCCCAACTACTCGGCTGCATGGAAGTTATATGGTAAGGCTTTAACCCTGTGTAACGCACAGCATGAGGCAATACGGGCTTATCAACAAGGCATTCGCATAGCTGAAGAAAATGGCGATATACAAGCCGCAAAGGAGATGAGTGTATTTCTCAAACGGTTACAAAAATAAGTTTATTCTTTATCTGCACAAAGCCCGTCAACCACTTACTCTAATCGTAAATAACCATAACGACTGCAAGCATTTATTCTCAGACACTAATGCTATATTGCATGATAGTAATGAATCGTTGTTTATTCTCAAAAAGAGAAGCAGTATGACGAATGTTCATCAACATATATCAAACAAAAAAGCTGAGCCCGGATTAATACGCTACTTGTATACTACCCACTGACTACCAGAGCGATCCTGCTTGGCCTGGTACATTGCTGAGTCGGCAAACTTTAATAACTCACTACGATTCAAGCTATGCTGCGGTGCATAGCTTATACCAATTGACAGACCGATCTCACATTTATTGCCATTAATATAAAAAGGGCGTTCATCCATAGCCCTGCATAGTTTTTGTGCTATGTGCTCAGCATTAGCATACGCCTTCATTTGACGTGTCAGCACGATAAACTCATCGCCGCCCAGCCTGGCGACGGTATCCTCATCGCGAGTTGCCTCTTTCATTCTTAAGGCAACTTCTCGCAACAGAACATCACCAGCATCATGTCCAAAGTTATCATTCACTTCCTTAAACAGGTTTAGATCGATAAACAGTATGGCGACCAACTCATCTCGCTCTATACAGTCTGCCAGTGCCAGATCCAGTCGTTCCATGAACAGCTTGCGATTTGGTAGTCCTGTCAATGTATCGTAATTGGCAAGATATGAAAGGCGTTCTTCTTCGCGTTTGTGTTGCGTAATATCACGGAACCAGCCAACGTAATTGCTCACGTTGCCTTCACTATCATGCATAACACTGATGCTTAACCACTCGGGATAGATTTCACCATTTTTTCGCTTGTTCCAGATCTCACCTTCCCATTCACCGAAAGAACTTAATGAACGCCACATGTATTCATAAAAGGATTTATCCTGCTTACCTGAACTAATAACACTAGGCAGCTTTCCGATCACTTCGGACTCGCTGTAACCCGTGATATCTGAAAATGTTGCGTTGACTCTTATAATGCGGGTATTGGCATCGGTAATAATGACGCCTTCTTTTACGTTGTTAATAATTTTGTCAGACAAGCGTAATGCCTTTTGCACCTGTTCTTTTTCGCGGCTCCTTTCATCCAGCTGTTGTCGCAGTTGTTGATTTTCATGCTGAAGATAAAGTGCCGCCTTTATTTTTTCATTGGTTATACGGGCAAATATATATAGCGCCAATACATAAACCAGCATCATCAGTAAACCAAAGGGCCATATCCCTTCGAACACTTCCGATATAGCACCACTGAGCAAAACAATGACGAAAGGTATAGAGAGACTAAAAAAATAGGCATTAAATGCTGGTAGATAAGCCGCAAGCGATGCCGTAGCGCCTCCCAACATGCCCACCATGACCAGCAGCAGAAAAAAGTGCCGCAGTATGTCGTCGGTAAAAAACAGAAAGCTACTGCTAACCGCCAAAATTAAACCGCTCGATAACGAACCAAAGGTAAAACGATTTAACCACTCATCGGCACTAAGTGACCCGGGTTGCTGCCGGTATTGCTTGTGTAAGTGGAGACGTACAATGTTCACACTCACCATGGCCAATAGCCAGGACCAGAGCAACACCGGGGAAACCACTACATGGAAAATAAGCACCGTGACTACGGCAATAAAGAGGTTGGTAAAATAGATAACACGGGCATGGCGATATAATATCGATACCACCTCTGAACTTACCCGCCTGTCGAGTCCCACCGTGCTGTCTTGCCCGCGACTGCCCCAACTTGTTGTCGTATTTTGCTGTGACATGGTCTCAGTCTACGGCACGAGCAAGCCTCCCGTAAATAAACATGCCCAACAATTTCGTGCCAACGACTTGATCTCGACCTGTAGTGCCCCTATATCCAAACAGATGTATGAGGGTGCCTGTACCTTTAG
>JABURU010000214.1 GCA_014762485.1 Gammaproteobacteria bacterium
TTTGTTGATGGCGACGGGGCCCACCGGGATAGTCGCGAGCCTCTTCGGCGGCAGCGTCAGATGTGGATAAGAGAAAGGGTAGAGACTTAACTGCGTGGTGAGCCAGGGTCTAGAGGCACACAGCCTGACCAGTTGCGAGAGGGCCATTGGGTTTTCAATCAGCAGGGCCAGATAGGCCGAACGTGATGCGACCTTCTCCAGCAAACCCAAAATACGTGCGAAGGTGATATCTGGCTGCTCACCACTACTGATCGCCGCCAGCAGCATCGGCATGATACGATTAATTCGCTTTTGCCCATTTTGACTCAGCGTACGCACCGTGCGCCCAAAGCGAAACTGCTTTAATGAACGATAAGTCTCGGCCGACTCCTGGTAACCAGCGGCCTGTAAGATGGTTTCTGCCTGCGAATCATCCAGCAACCCCTGCCACACGCCTCTTAGTTCTTCATCCGAGGACTCCTCCTCTGCCTGCGGTGCCTCGAATACATGCAGAAAGTGGCTATGCACCGTATCCATCACGTCACGAAGTTTTTGTCGGTAGTCCAACCAGTCGGTGCAACCCATGGAGTAGGCAAGGCGGGCCTGCCCCTCTTCATCGGTAGGCAACATCTGGGTCTGTTCATCCCGCCACTGCTGCAACCGGTGTTCACTATCACGCAAAAAGATATAGGCTGGAATCAATTCTTGCACGACAAACTCAGGCAAAATATCGAGTTCCTGCAACAGACCTAATACGCGCAGGATACGCCGCTCCTGCAGGGCTCGTTCGTTTCCGCCCCGGATCAGCTGAAAGGCCTGGCCGATAAACTCCACCTCTCGGATCCCGCCCGGTCCCAGTTTGACGTTGTCCTCCATCCCCTTACGGCTAACCTCGCGGCTGATCATCGCCTTCATCTCGCGCAGGTTCTCATAGGCCCCATAATCCAGGTAGCGGCGATAGACAAATGGCCGCAACATATCCATCAACTCCTGCCCTGCCTGCATATTACCGGCAATGACTCGTGCCTTGACCATCGCGTAACGCTCCCACTCCCGGCCATGAGTCGTATAGTAGGCCTCCATTCCATCAAAGCTTAAAGCCAGCGGCCCACTATCACCAAATGGCCGCAAACGCATGTCGACACGAAAGACAAAGCCATCAAAGGTCTGCTGATCGATGGCCTGAATGAGTCGCTGCCCCAGACGGGTAAAAAACTGTTCATTGGCCATGGTGCGAGGGCCATCCCGAGTTTCTCCATGCTCAGGAAAGGCGAAGATCAAATCTATATCAGAGGAGTAATTCAGTTCATGGGCACCGAGCTTACCCATGCCTACCACCACCATTTGTTGTGGCTCACCCAATTCGTTACATGGCGTGCCCATCTCCTGGCACTGCCACCAGTGCAGTTTTTCCAGCGCCAGATCGACACAGGCATCGGCCAGGCTGGATAGATCCAGCATCACCTCATTTAGCTGGGCCAATCCCGCGATATCGCGCCAGGCAATACGCACCATCTCACGCCGACGAAAGCGCCTGAGCAGTTGATGTAAGGCCGACTCGTCTTCCACTTTCGTCAGTTTATCGCTCAGTGACTGGCGAATCTCTTCCTGTCCATAAGCGCGTAACAGGTCGCCGCTATTCACCAGCTCCTGCATCGCATCCGCATGGCGGACTAAGCTTTGTGCAATGAAATCACTGCTGACGATGACTTTATTCAATCCCTCTTTCAAAACAGGGCTAGTGTTGATCGACTCGAGCAATTCTGGTGGGATTTCTTCCGCTAGAGAGTGAAGTCGACTGGCTAATACTTCGGGCAATGACATAGTGTTTTTCCATAGTTCCTTGGCTCGAGGTTAACTGCCGACTTTTGAACATGCAATAAAAAAGCCCCGCTATTAATAGCGGGGCTTTTTGTACTTGGCAGTACTTATACCCGGTAGGCTTTATACCCTGCGGATGCAGGAATGAGCCAAAAGGGTATAGGGTCAGTCGGAGTGACCGGCAATTACATCATGCCGCCCATGCCACCCATACCGCCCATACCACCCATGCCGTCCATCGCTGGAGCACCGTCACCGCCGTCCTTAGGAACTTCAGCAATCATGGCTTCGGTGGTGATCATCAGGCCAGCTACCGATGCAGCATTCTGCAGGGCAGTACGAGTAACCTTGGTAGGATCCAGGATACCCATGTCGATCATGTCGCCGTACTCACCAGAGGCAGCGTTATAACCCATGTTACCGGTACCTTCTTCAACCTTGTTGACAACGACAGATGGCTCATCACCAGAGTTGGAAACGATCTGGCGCAGAGGCTCTTCCATCGCACGACAGGCAATGGAGATACCAACGTCCTGCTCGTGGTTGTCGCCGGTAACCGACTTAACGGCCTGCAGCACGCGAATCAGTGCAACACCACCACCAGGTACTACGCCTTCCTGTACCGCTGCGCGAGTCGCGTGCAGGGCATCGTCTACGCGGTCTTTCTTCTCTTTCATCTCAACTTCAGTAGCCGCGCCAACCTTGATTACCGCAACACCACCAGCCAGCTTGGCCACACGCTCCTGCAGTTTCTCGGTGTCATAATCGGAAGAAGAGGTTTCCATTTGTGCGCGGATTTGGGCAACACGGCCATCAATCGCGCCCTTATCACCGGAACCATCGATAACCGTAGTGCTTTCCTTGTCGATCACAACCTTTTTACAGGTACCCAGATCTTCCAGAGTTGCCTTTTCCAGTTCCAGACCAACTTCTTCGGAAATCACCACGCCACCGGTCAGAACCGCCAGATCCTGCAGCATCGCCTTACGACGCTCACCGAAGCCAGGCGCCTTAACCGCAGCAACCTTAACAATACCGCGCATGCTGTTAACAACCAGTGTCGCCAGCGCTTCGCCTTCCACGTCTTCAGCGATGATCAGCAGAGGCTTACCAGCCTTGGCTACACCTTCCAGGATCGGCAGCAATTCACGGATATTGGAGATCTTCTTGTCAAAGATCAGAATGAATGGATCTTCCAGTTCAGCAGTCATCTTTTGCTGATCGGTCACGAAGTAAGGAGACAGGTAACCACGGTCAAACTGCATGCCTTCTACCACATCCAGCTCATTTTCCAGTGCAGAACCTTCTTCAACGGTGATCACACCTTCGGTGGTCACACGTTCCATCGCATCAGCGATGATGTCACCGATGGAGGTATCGGAGTTAGCAGAAATGGTCGCAACCTGAGCGATAGACTTCTTATCATTACAAGCAGTAGACAGCTTTTGCAGCTCTTCAACCGCCGCGTGTACCGCCTTGTCGATACCGCGCTTCAGATCCATAGGATTCATGCCGGCAGTCACAGACTTCATGCCTTCGCGGATGATCGCCTGGGCCAGAACGGTTGCCGTAGTGGTACCGTCACCGGCCACATCGTTGGTCTGTGAAGAGACTTCCTTAACCATCTGCGCACCCATGTTTTCGAACTTGTCTTCCAGCTCGACTTCACGTGCAACAGAAACACCATCTTTAGTAATGGTAGGCGCGCCGAAGCTCTTTTCCAGAACTACGTTACGGCCTTTAGGACCCAGGGTAACCTTAACGGCATTGGCCAGGATGTTTACACCATTTACCATGCGCTGTCTGGCGTCATCACCAAAACGTACGTCTTTTGCTGACATTGTTTATCCTCTTAAAAATTCGTTAGTTACTAAATTCGAGTGGTTTAACCAATAACACCCATTATGTGTTCTTCGCGCATGATCAACAGCACTTCGCCATCAACCTTTACCTCAGTACCACCAAACTGCTCGAACATAACCTTGTCGCCAACCTTAACTTGCAGGGCAGCAAGGTCGCCACTGTTCATATAACGGCCGTTACCTACAGCAACCACTTCACCCTTCATAGGCTTCTCGGCAGCAGAACCAGGCAATACGATACCACCGGCAGTGGTAGTCTCTTCTTCCATACGGCGTACGACCACTCGGTCATACAAAGGACGAATATTCATCTTGTTTTCTCCTTACGGAAACAGTGTTTTAAAATCAAAAAATAACAGCCAATTCTTACTGGCCAATTTTTTAGCACTCGATAGCATTGAGTGCTAATAATAGCGGGACACTAGTTCGAGTCAAGGGGGTAGCGCCTAAACGCAGCCCTTAACGCAAACGATCGTTATCATCCCGTGAAAACTCACCCTCATAGGTACGAGGGTCGCGCGATTCTTCTGTCCTGGTATAAGCCTGGCCGCGCATTTGGATCGTGACCGCATTACGCAGTAACGAGGTAATCAGCGCGCGGCGGAGTATCGGTACCAGCAGGATAAAACCAATGGTATCGGTGAAAAAACCGGGAGTAAGTAACAAGGCGCCGGCTATCAATAGACCCACACCTTCCAACATTTCCAGCGCCGGCATCTGACCACTGGCCATTCCCTGACGAGCCCGGCCCCAAGTCGACAGGCCCTGGTGACGTATCAGCGCACTACCCACTACCGCGGTAAGCACGACCAGCGCAATGGTGGGCAGTGCCCCGATCGAGCCACCGACCTGGATCAACAGATAGATCTCAAAAATCGGTACCAGTAGAAAAAGTAGAAAGAAAATAGTTAATGCTCTCATAGTGAACAATAACTGGGGGCTAATGCGACAAAATCAAGCCTGAATCCAAATATTTCTACTGCACGTTATATTAAGGTAATGTTACCCTTTGTTTCACATACTAATAACGATGATGAGCACTCACGGTCACCAACTAATATATTGCACCTGTCCTGACGAGGAGTGCGCTGAGAATATAGCCCGCGCACTGGTAGAGGCTAAGCTGGCAGCCTGTGTCAACATTCTGCCGGCCATTCGTTCCATCTATCAGTGGCAAGGCAAGCTCGAGGATGATCCAGAGGTGTTACTCATCATCAAAAGCCGGGAGGAGCGACTGCCCGCATTACAAGAATTAATCATTTCGCTCCACCCGTATGAACTGCCCGAAGTGATTGCTGTCCCAATTACGGATGGCCACCCCAAGTATTTACAGTGGATAGACGACAGTGTGGAGTCGAAAAAATGATAAAAAAATGGTTATTGCTCTTATTGGCCCTGTTGGCCGGTTTTCAGGCTCAGGCCAATGAAGATGAAGAGCTGCTGGATCCAGAAGTAGCCTACAAAATTAGCGTTAAGGCGATAGATGCCAATACCATCCGCGCCAGCTGGGAGATCGCCGATGGCTATTATATGTATCGCGACAAGT
>JABURU010000033.1 GCA_014762485.1 Gammaproteobacteria bacterium
TCCTACCCTGATGCTGTTTAAAGGCGGTAATGTTGAGGCGACTAAAGTGGGTGCGGTATCGAAATCGCAATTAACCGCGTTTATTGATAGCAATATATAAGTAAATTACGGGTGTCCTCTGGACGCCCGTTTTTTTCCGTGATAAGTTGTTCCTAGTTGCGTACCAGTTACTTGCCCCCGAAGCTGGTCAAACCCCGAAACAAACAACAAAACCCTGGCCTTCAGGTCACAGTTCACACATTCATTTCAAATACCAAATAAATCCGGTCTAACCTATGAACCTAACAGAACTCAAGAAAAAAACTGCCTCTGAGCTTATTCAAATCGCCTCCGATATGGGCGTAGAAGGGATGGCTCGCTCTCGCAAACAGGACGTCATCTTCGCTATTTTAAAAACCCACGCGAAAAGCGGTGAGGATATATATGGAGACGGGGTGCTGGAGATTCTGCAAGACGGCTTTGGCTTCCTGCGTTCTGCCGACAGCTCTTACCTGGCCGGCCCGGATGATATCTATGTTTCTCCCAGCCAGATACGCCGTTTCAACCTGCGTACGGGTGATAGCGTAGCCGGTAAAATTCGCCCACCAAAAGATGGTGAGCGCTACTTTGCCATGTTGAAGGTATCTGAAATTAACTTTGAGTCGCCAGAAGCGGCCAAGAACAAGGTTCTGTTTGAAAACCTTACCCCGCTGCATGCCAATGACCGTATGTTGATGGAGTTGGGGAATGGTAGTACCGAAGACATTACTGCCCGCGTGATAGACCTGGCGGCGCCGATAGGCAAGGGTGTGCGTGGCCTGGTGGTTTCTCCACCGAAAGCCGGTAAGACCATGATGCTGCAGAATATTGCCCAGAGTATCGCCACCAACCATCCCGAATGTCATCTGATGGTCCTGCTGATCGACGAGCGTCCTGAGGAAGTGACCGAAATGGCCCGCTCGGTTCGCGGTGAAGTGATTTCATCTACCTTTGATGAGCCAGCCAGCCGTCACGTGCAGGTGGCCGAGATGGTGATCGAGCGCGCCAAGCGCCTGGTTGAACACAAGAAAGACGTGGTGATCCTGCTGGACTCGATTACCCGCCTGGCACGCGCCTATAACACTGTTATCCCGTCCTCCGGCAAGGTTTTGACCGGTGGTGTAGACGCCAATGCCCTGCACCGTCCCAAGCGTTTCTTTGGTGCCGCGCGAAATATTGAAGAAGGCGGCTCCCTGACTATCCTCGCAACGGCGCTGGTGGAAACCGGTTCTCGTATGGATGATGTTATCTACGAGGAATTTAAAGGCACCGGTAACATGGAACTGCACCTGGATCGCCGAATTGCCGAGAAGCGCATCTACCCTGCGATAAATATCAACCGCTCCGGCACGCGTCGTGAAGAGCTGCTGATGAGTAAGGATGAGTTGCAGATGATGTGGATCCTGCGCAAGTTACTGCATGATATGGATGAACTGGCGGCGATGGAATTCCTGCAGGACAGGCTCAAAACCACCAAGACGAATAACGAATTTTTCGATTCTATGAAAGGATAGTATCTGGTGGGCACGGACGCCCAAAAAAGGTGTGAACTAAATATCCTTTTTCTCTCCCGCTATCATCTATAATTATCAGGCATATAGTCGTTGATAGTATGTAGAGGTGTACGGGCCCCATGACTGACAATATCGACTTTGACAGCTGGTATGAGCTGGCCAGCAATGATCCTCAGGCTTTTGAAGCGCGCCGTAAACAGGTGGTGGATGCGGAAATTGACAAGGTCCCTGAGCCTCGCCAGCATCGTTTGCGCTGTTTGCAGTGGCGAATTGAAAAGATCTGCTCAACCTCTCCTAACCCGATGAATGCCTCGGTTCGGCTGTCCCACCTGATGTGGGAGTCATTGTCTCGCCAGCAGGATTTGCTGCATCGCCTGTGTTACAAACCTTATGTTTTCTCTATGGAAGACCAGCATGTGGCCTCGATCATCCCATTTCCAATAAATACAGCTTGAATAGCTTGCCTCGCAAAGGCTTTTTACGTACTATTGCGCGTTCCCATGCGGTGCCCATCTTTTTTAGCTATGGGTAGCGGCATGACTGAAATTATGAGAGGTTCATCATGAAAGCGGATATTCATCCACAGTACGAAGAAATTACTGTTACCTGCAGCTGCGGTGCTGAGTTCAAGACTCGCTCTACTGCTGGTAAAGACCAGCATCTGGATGTGTGCTCCCAGTGTCACCCTTTCTTCACTGGTAAGCAGAAGATCGTAGATACTGCGGGTCGCGTAGACAAGTTCCGCCAGAAGTACGGAATGAAAAAATAAGCTTAGCGGTCGTGCATCAGGCTTATTTAAAAAGGGCGCTCATCTTGATGAGCGCCCTTTTTGTTTTTATCCCCCCACAAACCCTTCTGGCCGAGGGCTGTCAGCGACCGGTTGTGGATGAATGGGCGACGATTGCCTATGTCCATGACGGTGATACCGTTCGGTTGCGGGATGGCCGCAGTGTGCGGTTGATCGGTATTAACACCCCGGAACTGGCGCGCAAACACTCTGCGGAACAACCCCTGGCCCAGGAGGCCAAAGATTTCTTAAACCAGGCGTTGGCTTCGAAAAGGGTCGGCCTGGTTTTTGGACCGGATCGCAAGGATCGCCATGGCCGGGTCCTGGCCCACCTGATGTCGCCCCAGGGCATGAACCTCAACCTGGAGCTGGTTCGACGGGGCTTGGCGCACGCCATAGCGGTGCCACCTAATGTGAACTATCTTGAATGCTATACGCGGGCTGAATATCGGGCTCGAAAGGGGCGCTCGGGCCTGTGGAAGCTGAAATTTTACCAGCCCAGGCTGGCATCCCAGCTGAGCGGTAAAGAGCGGGGTTTTCACCTGGTCAGAGGGCGAGTGGTACGCATCGATGAGAGCCGTAAGGCTTACTGGCTACATCTAGACGGCCCTATTGTGGTTCGTATCACAAAGCGAGATATAGAAAGGTTTGCAAATCTCCAAATTTGGAGTTTAATAGAGCGGGGAGTAGAGGTGCGTGGCTGGATCCATCCATATAAGCAAGCATTACAACTAAGTATTCGTCACCACTTCGCAATGAAACCACTTGAAGATTTATGGTTGGAGCAAAGATAGTAATGTCAGATGATAGTCAGACTCAGAGAAAGCAGGCAGCGCTGGATTACCACGCCGAGCCTAAACCCGGCAAAATTGCCTTAGAAATCAGCAAGGCCTGTGATACCCAGCAGGAACTTAGCCTTGCCTATACCCCTGGAGTGGCCGAGCCCGTACGTGCCATTCATGAAAACCAAGAAGATGCATTCCGCTATACCAGTAAAGGTAACCTGGTTGCCGTTATTACCGATGGTAGCGCCGTACTGGGCCTGGGCAATGTTGGCGCGATGGCGGCCAAGCCGGTCATGGAAGGTAAAGGCGTATTATTTAAAAAATTCGCCGATGTCGATGTATTTGATATCGAAGTGGACACCCAGGATACCGATGAGTTTGTGCAAACTGTGGTGAATATCGCCCCGACCTTTGGTGGCATCAACCTGGAAGACATCTCCGCACCACGTTGTTTTGAAATCGAAAAGCAGTTAATTGAAAAGCTGGATATCCCGGTTTTCCATGATGATCAGCACGGTACGGCGATTATTATTGCCGCTGCACTGGTCAATGCCCTGGAGTTACAGGGTAAATCCCTGGCCGATGCCAAGATTGTCTGTGTAGGCGCAGGTGCCGCGGCCATTGCCTCGATGAAGCTGCTAAAAGGCATGGGGGCCGATGTTACTCGTATTCGCATGATCGATCGTACTGGTGTAATTCACACCGGACGCAGTGATCTGAATGAGTACAAACAGGAGTTTGCGGTAGAGACCAGTGAGCGCACCCTGGCAGATGCGATGCAAGACGCGGATGTGATGATTGGTGTTTCTGGTCCTGGGATTGTGAATGAGGATATGATCGCCAGCATGGCGGATAAGCCTGTGGTGTTTGCCCTCTCAAACCCGGATCCTGAAATTCACCCTGATGTGGTTAAATCAGTGCGCGATGATGTCATTATGGCGACCGGTCGCAGTGACTTCCCGAACCAGGTGAATAATGTACTGGGTTTCCCATTCATCTTCCGCGGGGCACTGGACGTGCGTGCCAGCTGTATTAACCTGGAGATGCAGATCGCGGCGGTAAATGCCCTGGCGGCGCTGGCGCATGAGGAGGTACCCGAGGCGGTATTGCAGTCTTATGGCTGGAGCAAGGCGCAGTACGGACCGGATTACATTATCCCGACACCGTTTGATCACCGTCTGGCGGATCTGGTTCCTGCGGCTGTGGCGAAGGCCGCGGTTGACAGTGGTGTGGCTCAGGCACCATACCCGGCGCACTACCCTGCCCAGTAGGTCTAAATTGCCTCTTTCATCAGGGCCCGTACCTCGTTGAGGCGGGCCCTTTTCATTGGCTTGCCATCAATGGGGCTTTTCGGTGACTGGCGTAATCGTGTGTCAGGAAAGATCACCATATCGATGGTGTCCTCACCGGCAATAAACCGTAGGGTCGGAAAGGGCTGCTCTTCACCGTTAAATTTCAGATAGGTGTCATGCTGCTGATAGGGGATCTGTTTATCCATCAGGTCAAATAAGACGGTCTCAATGGAAGGGGCATAAAGATGCAGTTGAATCTCACTATGGGGACTAGCGGTACCTAATAACACCGGTCCCGTCAGGTGGGGATCAAAGTCGGCAAACATCGTCGTTGCGTTGATGGCCGTTTCGCGCAAATGTTGAATTAGTTGTGGTTGGCTGTCGGCCAGAAACAGGCGTTGATACTCGATCAGTGCCTCTTCAATCTCACTATTGCGTGGCAGGTTATGGGTATCCCGGGCTCCCAGGTGTTCGGCGGCCTTGTGTTTGGCCGCGTAATAGTCCTGCCTGCCATCGTTGGCAATGATCCTGGCCGCTTCCTGGGCGATGCGTAAGCGCATCTGTTGGTCATGACGTTTGGCCATGCTTAATTCCTAGAATAGCTGTTGCGACATACTGCCTTCGTCCCCTTCTGCAGGACGCTGTTCGCCATTCCCAATAGTAGCAGTTTGCTCTTTCGGCAAATACTCTTCACGGAAGGTTTCAAAGATGGCCTCGGGATTATTGGCCCCGGTCAGCTTTCCCGTTTCAGGATCGATACGCACGGAAACCATACCCGTGGGCTGTTCCAGTGG
>JABURU010000251.1 GCA_014762485.1 Gammaproteobacteria bacterium
CAGATTAAACGGGCGTATAAAACCATCTACCACTCTGGTCTAAAACTGGCTGATGCCCTGGCGCAATTATCATCCGACGCGCCATCAGCCGAGGTACAAAATATCATCCACTTTTTTGAAAACAGTAAACGTGGCGTCACGGCACATCGCTAATAGAATGCTACGCACACTGTTTATAATCGGCTGCCTGGCGTATTCAACAGTATATGCCAGCAACGAGGCGCAAACAGAGAGTATTCAACTTGCCAGGCAAGGGGTGGATGCGCTTTCACGCTTACAGTTTGATCAGTCCGCAGCCACATTTACACAGTTGCAAAAGCAAGCACCGGATTTTGTCTTTGGACACTTTCTCAGTGCCAGTGTCGACTGGATACGCGCCGAGGCAGAACAAAACAGAAGCAAAGAAAAGCGAGCATGGGCACAGACGGCCGACAAGCTGCAAAACGTCATCGAGCTGGCCGAAGAGCAACTACAGAGGCAACCAGGCCACCCTCAATGGCAATTAACCCTGGGTACAGCACAATTCTTTCTTGCCCGCGTCTATGCCGAGCAAAAGCACTACATCGATACCTACTTCATGGCGCGCAAGTCGCGTGATACCTTGCGTCAACTAATCGCCAAACAACCAGACCTATACGATGCCTACTTTGCCCTCGGTACCTATGAATACATCGCCGGTTCGGTACCACGTGGCGTGCGCTGGCTGGCAAAGCTATTTGATTTAGATGGTAATCGCCAAACCGGTATCGCGTATTTAGCCAAAGCGACAGCCCAGGCCCCGGTACTGGCACCTGAAGCGGCGCGTATGTTGTTAGCTGCGGCAGCATTACAACCCGAGCTCATAAAACAGCCTTGTCAATATTTAAGCTTGTCCCGCGAGAGTCTGGCCCTTTACCCACAGAACCCTCACTTCTCCGGCGCTTATCAAATGCTGCACCTGAACTGCGGTTACCCACAACGGGCACTGGATGAAAACCAACGCGGAAGAAATAGCTACCTGAAACATTTTCCAAAGATGAAACATATACTCAATATTACCGAATTATTCGCCCATCGTAGTATGGGTGATCTACAACGCGTAAAAAATATGAAGCCATTATTTAAGAAAAAGAATACGGCATACTGGCACCTGGCCATGGCACAGATATATGATCTATCAGACAAGCGAACGCTGGCAAGAAAGCATTACCACATCATCGCTTACAGTGGTTATGAAGATGAACCGGATGTTTTGGCCAACTCCAGTAATGAAGACTGGATTCTTGACAAGGTGGATCTGCACCTAAAAGAACCATTTACCAGGCCAGCTCCTTATAAACCTGATCCAGTCTCGGATCTTAAACTACAACGGTGAGCTGGTTACATGCCGCATATATATGAAGCCCTTACACCAGACACCATCCTGGATGCCATTGAAGCCAGTGGTTTTCTTCCCGATGGTCGCATCCTGGCACTAAACAGTTATGAAAACCGTGTCTATCAAATTGGCATCGAAGAATCTGAGCCACTGATCGCCAAGTTCTATCGACCACAGCGTTGGCCGAAAGAGAGCATATTAGAAGAGCATCGCTTCACCATCAGCCTGGCAGACAATGAAATTCCTGTCGTCGCCCCGATGAGCAATGAGCTAGGTGAAACCTTGCATCAACACCAGGGCTTCATGTTTTCCTTATTCCCTCGCAGGAGTGGTCACTGGCCAGAGTTGGGTGACCTCGATAACCTGGAGTGGCTAGGCCGTTTTCTTGGCCGCATCCACGCCATCGGTGCCACCGAACCGTTCCAGCACCGTCCCACAATTGATCGGCAAAGTTTTGGCCACGACAGTTATCAATATTTACTCTCTCATGGCTTTATACCAAAAGAGCTGGAGTTACCTTATCGCACGCTGGTGGAGGATGTGTTAACCCAGGTCGACGGCAACTATGAACGCGCCGGTAATGTCACCCATATACGACTGCATGGTGACTGTCACCCAGGCAATATCCTCTGGCGTGAAGATGGCCCCTGGTTTGTCGACATGGATGACTGTCGCATGGGGCCGGCGGTACAGGATCTGTGGATGCTGTTGTCTGGTGAACGCGAAGAGATGGCGATACAGATGTCAACACTGGTCGAGGGTTATGAACAGTTCATGGAGTTCGATCGTCGTGAACTGAACCTGCTTGAAGCACTACGCACATTACGCTTAATTCATTATTCCGCATGGCTTGCGCGACGCTGGGATGACCCGGCATTTCAACAGGCCTTCCCCTGGTTTAACACTCAACGTTACTGGGAAGAACAAATCCTCACGTTAAGAGAGCAGGCCGCCAAGCTGGATGAGCCCCCACTGCCAATCTAACCGTCGACACTATTTACATCATTGTTACCTTGCATTGCACCAACCTCTCTTGCTCTAAGCTAGAATGAGTCCAGTTCACTATACTGCCCGTATAAGTAACAATAATTACCTGTGAGGTTTGTGATGCAATTATTTAGCCCTTCTATAGCCGTCATGGATCGACTGAAATATCCGGCAAAATTTGGCCTGATCACATTGTTGATGCTCATCCCTGTCATTTCTTTAAGCTACTTGTTCCTGAACGCATACGAAGAAGAGAACGCTTTTATTGAACAAGAGCGGCTCGGCCTGCAGTACATAGTTACCGTCAGGCAATTAGTCGAAAATATCCCGGTACATAGAGGCATGAGTAATGCTTATCTCAATGGTAATGCATCATTAAAAGACAAGATCACTGCACAGCGAAAAAAAATTGATACCATCATGACTGAGCTTGATTCTGTCGATAGCCAGCTGGGTAAGGCCCTTAGAACTGATGGTAAACTTAATGCATTAAAGCAACAGTGGGACTTCATAAAAACAAATGGCTTTACCTTGCCAGCCAGTGAAAGCTTTTCCAGGCACACCAGACTTATCAGTGATATCCTTGGCCTCATCTCTTATGTAGCGGACACATCCAACTTAATCCTCGATCCAGAACTAGATAGCTTTTATTTAATGGATCTTGTGGTCAACAAAATACCTGCTGTTGTAGAAACAATGGGACAAGCCCGAGGATTAGCTTCTGGTATCGCTGCGCAAGGTAATTTCACACCTCAAAGCTGGGCAGAGCTAACATTACGAGTGGATCGTTTTATTACCGCAGAAATGGCATTACTACGTAGTATTGATGCAGGCTTTAATGCCAGCAGTGAGTTAATTGAGAATCTTGAAAGCACCGCCAGGAATGCAACCAACAGCATCAAAGCCTTTTCTCAAATACTGAAAAACAACATGCTGGATTCAGATAGTATTGAAGTAAGCTCTTCAGAAGTGTTTGACGCTGGCAGCAAGGCGATAAGTAATGTATTTACATTATATGATCAAACGGCACCACTACTGGACACTATCTTTACACGTAGGATTAAAAACAACACCCAGACTGAAATAACACAAGCCGTGACGATCGTCATCGTTATGCTACTGGTCATTTATTTATTTTCTGGTTTCTACTTCTCTGTAAAACGCAGTATAGATGAGCTCACACAGGCTACTGAAAATCTGGCGAATGGCGACCTTACTGTTCGCGTTAGTCTATCCAGTCGCGATGAACTTAACCAGGTCGCCGATGGTATGAATAATATGGTGGAAAACTTTAATAAACTGGTTTCCACTGTGATGCGTTCTGCCGAGCAGGTTGCCTCGGCCGCTGAAGAATTATCGGCCGTAACCAGTGAAACAGAACAAGGCGTGACCCAGCAACGAAGCGAAATTAATCAAGTCGCAACCGCGATGAATGAGATGAGCGCAACAGTGCAGGAAGTTGCCCGTAGCGCCAACTCGGCCTCGGAAGCCGCCGGTCATGCAAACCAGGAAGCGGACAATGGCCGTAGCGTTGTAAACGAGACTATTCGTTCAATAAATCAACTCTCA
This sequence comes from Gammaproteobacteria bacterium, assembly GCA_014762485.1. Taxonomy (GTDB): domain Bacteria; phylum Pseudomonadota; class Gammaproteobacteria; order Thiohalospirales; family Thiohalospiraceae; genus JABURT01. The sequence goes on from JABURU010000251.1 coordinate 3,914, forward strand.
TCGGAGATATCCACCTCTTCTGAGACCATTCAACAGTTAGCTGATAACAGTAATAATATTGGCAGTGTCCTTAATGTCATCAAGGAAATCGCCGAGCAGACCAACCTGCTGGCACTGAATGCGGCCATCGAGGCGGCGCGTGCTGGTGAGCAGGGCCGCGGTTTTGCCGTGGTGGCCGACGAGGTGCGAACGCTGGCGCAACGTACTCAGGATTCGACCAAAGAGATTCAGGAGATGATGGAACGATTGCGCTCTGGCATCACCGAAGTGGTCAAAGTAATGGAAGGCAACCAGACCGAGGCACAGCAAGGCGTAGAATATGTTGCCAACGCAGGTGAGGCCCTGGCGCGTATCGTTGGTGAGGTCAATACCATTAATGATATGAACAGCATGATCGCCAGTGCCGCGGAAGAACAGGCCGCGGTAGCCGAAGAGATCAGCCGCAATATCACCGTCATTAGTGACACGTCGAACAATACCATGCAGCTGAGCGATCACAGTCTGAACGTGGCTCATGAACTCACCGAGTACGTTAAAAACTTCAAAGAGCTCATACGCCGCTTTGGTTAACTCCTCCCCTACCCCATGGCGCACCATATTGGTGCATCATGGTATTTTTTGCATTAATTCGATGCGCAACTAGGCTTAGTTGCACTACTCAGGTGCAATAATGCGTGTGCATCACCCTCGAAGCACCAAGATAAACCTTAATTATCATAACCTTATAATTTCTGGCCTGAGTTTTGCTCTTAATATTGAAAAATTTTGATTAGGAGAGATTCATGCAAACTGGTACTGACGTTCTTTTTGTCCTGCTGGGTGCCATTATGGTACTGGCGATGCACGCGGGCTTCGCCTTTCTGGAAGTAGGCACCGTACGTCGTAAGAACCAGGTCAACGCTTTGGTCAAGATCATGACAGACTTTGGTGCCTCCACCATTGCCTATTTTTTCATTGGTTACAGCATTGCCTATGGCGTCGACTTCTTCTCCGATGCAAAGATATTGAGTGAAAAGAATGGCTATGAACTGGTGAAGTTCTTCTTCCTGTTAACCTTTGCGGCGGCCATCCCCGCAATCGTCTCCGGAGGCATAGCCGAGCGCGCCAAATTCTATCCTCAAATGGTCGCCACCTTCCTGCTGGTTGCGCTGATTTACCCATTTTTTGAAGGCATTACCTGGAATGGCAACTTTGGTGTTCAAGCCTGGCTCGCTGCCA
>JABURU010000363.1 GCA_014762485.1 Gammaproteobacteria bacterium
TCACTCAGCCGTTTTCTTACGCGATGGATCCTGTGAGTGGCACTCGTGAAGCGGATGTGTATATGAAGCACCGTTTTACCGGCAAGGTAGGCGCAAGGGGACTCAGTGTTGCCGCTAGCTTGAGCAGTACTTTAGTGGCGGGCGACCCATCGACCAATGTGTCTGATGGTCAAAGTCATCGCGGTGCGGAGTTGCATATTAGTCACTGGACCGATACAAGCGGCTTTCATATGAACATCGGTATGGCGACAAATTCGATCTACTCTGAATCAACCATGCCGATGTTTACCACGGTTGATATGTTGACGGCCTCTATGGGGGTTGAAATGGGCATTTCGGATGGCATGGCATTTAATCTTCAGGCGCTGGCCTCGCAGAATACCGCCACAGATGATGAAAACTTGCACCTGGCAGCGAATTATCACTACACACCATCAAAATCGATGGCCTTTACCTTTGGCGCAGCCTGGGGAATTCCCAGCAATCGCTCAAATCCTGCTACCAGTGTCTATTTTGGAATGGCGTACTCACCTGCGTCTCAGTCTCAGTCACGTTTTGCCCGCCTAAATCCAGATCGCGATTACCATCTGCAAAATCAGATCCTGATGGATAAGGCCGAGCAGATTGATCAGCGTGTTGCACGAATTGAGGCGAGTCTACAGAAATTGGCAAACTCCCTGGCGACATCTAAACAGGTTATGCCAGTACCTCGGGAGTCGGTTATCGATAGATCCTCAATGATGGCTCCAAAGTTATATGTGGAAATTATTAATGAAACCGGGATTACAGGGCTGGGAGATAAAATTGCCACCTCTTTGCGCAGTAAAGGGTATGCGGTAACCGCTGTTCGTACCGCCCCGGTTCGCAAGAAGAAACGTAGTATCATCCAGTATCGTGAAGGCATGGCGGAAGAGGCCATTACCTTGGGTCATAGTTTAAAAGGCGATCAAATCGTTATTAAGGGCCGTACCATGGGTGATGCCGATGTGCAGCTATTCCTCGGTAATGATTTTGTGCAATAACTTGTCGCGATACTTTCTGTGGCTTTGATCTGAAGATCGCGAACGTGTTATTCTACAGTCTCAAATAAGGCACCATTTACTGGTGCCTTTCTTTATCCTAAAACGAAATAAACAAGTGGCCTCTCGTATGGGTCACCACTGTGGAGAACAATATGCCTGTTATTACCCTCCCTGACGGTTCCAAGCGTGAATTTCCCCAAGCAGTCTCTGTAATGGAAGTGGCGGCCGATATCGGCCCCGGTCTGGCCAAGGCCACGCTGGTTGGCAAGGTTAACGGTCAACTGGTAGATGCCAGTTACGTGATGGAAGAGGACGCCGATTTAGCCATTATTACCGCCCGTGATGAAGAAGGTCTGGAAGTGATCCGTCACGATGCCGCCCACGTGATGGCGCAGGCGGTGCAGGAACTATTTCCCGGCACCCAGGTTACTATTGGTCCTTCCATTGAAAACGGCTTTTATTATGACTTCGCCCGTGAAGAGGCATTTACTCCGGATGATCTGGAGACCATCGAAAAGCGCATGAAAGAGATCGTCAAGCGCGATCTACCCATTGTTCGTGAAGTATGGGGACGCGAAGAGGCGAAAAAACAGTTTGCCGAGCTGGGCGAAGAGTACAAGGTACAGATCATCGAAGACGTCATTCCCGAAGGGGAAGAACTCACTATCTATCGTCAGGGTGACTGGTTTGATGTCTGTCGCGGCCCGCACCTGCCTACTACCGGCAAGCTGGGAGACGGCTTTAAACTGATGAAGCTGGCTGGCGCCTACTGGCGCGGTGACGCCAATAACGAGATGCTGCAGCGCATTTATGGCACCGCCTGGGGCAACAAGAAAGAGCTGAAAGCTTATTTGAAGCGCCTGGAAGAGGCGGAAAAGCGGGACCACCGCAAGATCGGCAAGCAGATGTCGTTGTTCCATAGCCAGGAAGAGGCTCCCGGCATGGTGTTCTGGCACGATAAGGGCTGGCGCATCTACCAGGAGGTCGAGCAATACGTACGTGATACCCTGCGCGACAACGGTTATCAGGAAGTGAAGACACCCCAGGTGGTGGATCGCTCGTTGTGGGAGAAATCCGGTCACTGGGATAAGTTCCAGGACATGATGTTCACTACTCACTCGGAGAGCCGTGACTACGCGGTGAAGCCGATGAACTGTCCCTGCCATGTGCAGATCTTTAACCAGGGCCTGAAAAGCTACCGTGAGCTACCGCTGCGTATGGCGGAGTTTGGCTCCTGCCACCGTAATGAACCATCCGGTACTCTGCATGGCCTGATGCGTGTGCGTAACTTTACCCAGGATGATGCGCATATCTTCTGTACTGATGATCAGATCCAGTCAGAGGTGTCGACCTTTATTGATCTACTCTACAAGGTATACAGGGACTTTGGCTTTGAAGATGTCCTGATCAAGCTATCTACCCGTCCAGAGCAGCGTGTTGGTTCCGATGAAGTATGGGACAAAGCGGAAAAGGCCCTGGAAGAGGCACTGAATGCCAAGGGGATCGAATGGGAACTGCAGCCAGGCGAAGGTGCCTTTTACGGTCCTAAGATCGAGTTTTCACTAAAGGACTGCCTGGATCGAGTCTGGCAGTGTGGCACGATACAGGTCGATTTCTCCATGCCGGGCCGCCTGGATGCTGAATATGTGGCCGAAGATGGTAGCCGCAAGGTACCGGTAATGTTGCACCGTGCGATCCTCGGTTCGCTGGAGCGTTTTATCGGTATTTTGATCGAACATCATGCCGGTGCATTCCCGCTCTGGCTGGCCCCAGAACAGGTGGTAATCATGAATATCACCGATAAGCAGGCCGAATATGTGCAAAACATTGAGAAATCCTTGAATAATCAGGGTTTCAGGGTGAAGTCGGACTTGAGAAATGAGAAGATCGGCTTTAAAATTCGCGAACACACTTTACAGAAGATCCCGTACCTGTTGGTGATCGGTGATCGCGAAGTGGAAGAGAATACCGTAGCCGTGCGCACGCGCAGCGGTGAGGATCTCGGCTCAATGCCTGTAGAGGCCTTTGCCGAGGTACTTGCGGCCGATGTTGCGAGCCGCGGCTTAGCTGTTTTGGAGGAATAGAGTATCGCTGCCAAGAAAGAAGACCAGATCCGTTTAAATAACGATATCAAGGTTCGTGAAGTTCGTGTTACCGGTGTAGACGGTGAACAACTCGGTGTTATGCCCACTGCCAAGGCACTGGAGCTGGCCGAAGAAGAAAGTATGGATCTGGTAGAGATTTCGCCACAGGCCAACCCGCCCGTATGCCGTATTATGAATTACGGCAAATTCCTGTTCGAACAGAACAAGAAGAAGGCGGCGGCTAAGAAGAAGCAAAAACAGATGCAGGTGAAGGAAGTGAAATTCCGTCCCGGCACTGAAGAGGCCGATTACCAGGTGAAACTGCGTAATTTGACCCGCTTCCTCGAAAACGGCGACAAGGCCAAGGTGACCTTGCGCTTCCGTGGCCGTGAAATGGCGCACCAGGAGCTGGGGCGCCAGCTGCTTAAGCGCATCGAGGCAGACCTGACTGAATTAGCAGCAGTAGAACAGTTTCCTAAAATGGAAGGCCGGCAGATGGTTATGGTGCTGGGTCCCAGGAAGAAGAAGTGACGCGTTAGCGTACACTATCGGTCGATGAGACCGGTATCAGACCGGGTGACTAGAGGTCATGAAGCTATCAGAAGATAGCCCTTTACCGCCCCAGATAGTTACACAACACAGCAATTGTGGAGTAAAGCAATGCCTAAGATTAAGTCAAACAGTAGCGCCAAAAAGCGCTTCAAGGTGACTGCATCTGGCCGCGTCAAGCGCAACCAGTCGCATCGTCGCCATATTCTTACCAAGAAGCCTACCAAGCGTAAGCGTCAGTTGCGTAGCCCTGCCTTTGTGCATTCGGCCGACGTACAACTGATCCGTCGCATGCTGCCCTATAGCTAACCCGAGGTAAGAAAAAATGGCACGAGTAAAACGTGGTGTAATCGCACGCGCCCGTCACAAAAAGATTATCAAGCAAGCCAAAGGTTACTATGGCCGTCGCAAGAACGTGTTCCGCGTAGCGACCCAGGCAGTCACCAAGGCTGGTCAATATGCCTATCGCGACCGTCGTCAGCGTAAGCGTCAATTCCGCGCCCTGTGGATTGCACGTATCAATGCTGGCGCCCGCGCAAATGGTTTAAGCTACAGCCGTTTCATTAACGGTCTGAAGAAGGCCAGTATCGAAATCGATCGTAAAGTGCTGGCGGATATCGCCGTGTTTGATAAGGCGGCGTTTGCTGCCATCGTAGAGCAGGCCAAGGCCAGCCTCTAATCCTCAAACACGCACTTGAGGTCAGGCTGTCGCCCTATGCGTACAGTCTATATATAAGAGGGGAAGGCCATACGCCTTCCCCTTTTGTTTTTTTGTCAGGGAATTTCCAGCAATGGGTTTAGTTGCTGAATCCATTGTTAGAAATTCCGATTAATGGGGAGAGGATCGTGCAAGGGTTAGACTCGCTTGTACAAGAGGCCCAACAGGCCGTCGCCGCCGCTGGCGATTTGCAGACACTGGATAACATCCGTGTTCAATATCTTGGTAAAAAAGGCTCGTTAACCGAGCAGATGAAGCAATTGGGTTCGCTATCCGCCGAGGAGCGCCCCAAGGCTGGTCAGGCCATCAACCAGGCCAAGCAGGAAGTGCAAAAGGCTATCGAGGCGCGTAAGGAAAGCCTGCAACAAGCCGCGTTGAATGAAAAGCTGGCAGCCGAGTCGGTAGATATTACCTTACCAGGCCGCAATACTAGTCGTGGTGGTCTGCACCCGGTCACTCGTACCCTGGAGCGTATCGAGTCGCTGTTTATTCAGTTAGGTTTTGAGGTGGCGCAGGGACCGGAAATCGAAGACGACTACCACAACTTCGAAGCATTAAATATTCCGGAAACCCATCCAGCACGCGCGATGCACGATACCTTCTATTTTGATGAACACACGGTATTGCGTACCCATACCTCCCCGGTACAGATCCGTGTAATGGAAAATAAACAACCGCCTTTACGTGTTATTGCGCCGGGCCGTGTCTATCGTTGTGATTCCGATCTGACTCACACGCCGATGTTTCACCAGATAGA
>JABURU010000129.1 GCA_014762485.1 Gammaproteobacteria bacterium
CTGTGGGCGTTGTGGCCGAGAGTTTTCAGGTAAGAACCTGCGCGAGCTGACAGTGCACCACCGAGATCATAACCACGATAATAATCCCGCCGATGGCAGTAACTGGGAGTTACTGTGTCTGTATTGCCATGATAACGAACACCAGCGTCAGTTAGAGGCGAGTCAGGGCACCGGTGTAGAGCGCTCTAATAAGATGGATGCGGCTACCTATAACCCTTTTGCTGATCTTAAATCGATGTTGGAAAAGAACCGCTAGGTTCTGGATGGAATATTGGATAAGGAAGGCCTTTACTATGTGTCATTATATTCATCATTCATCACGCACTGTTGTTCACTTAAGAGCCGTATCAGGCCTTTCGATACTGGCACTGTTTCTTTTGGCGCTACTATCTTTGTCAGTCAGCGCTAACGTACAGGCCTTTGAGTTACGTTATGTATCTGGCTCAGAGCAAGCCTATGCACGCCCGCATGATATTGTCTTATCACCTGATGGACGCTTTCTTTACGTGGCCGATAACGGTCATGATCGTATTGCGGTGCTGGATCCTGATAGCTTGAAATTGATCGGCACCTTTGGTGAAGGTGAGGTTATGGAACCGCATGACGTGGTGTTTGATGCGCATGGTCGTTTACTGGTGGCCGATACCGGTGGCAGTCGTATAGCCATCTACCAGTTACAGGGTACCCAAGGCAAGTTGGAGGATGAGATCAGTGGTGGTATCCGACGTACAGAAGGGGTGGCAGTGCATCCCAATGGTCGTGTGTACGCCACCGGGGCCAGCTCCGATAATATCGTTGCGTTTAAAGATGGCAAACCCATTATCGAGCAAGGCGGCCTATCTTCGCCGCATGATGTCAGTGTTGCCAGCGATGGCTCTATCTGAACAATATTTGGGGTCAGGGTAAAAATAGACCAAAATCCAGTATACTAAGAGTAGAAAAGCACATTATCAGGGAAGATAAATGGCTCGATTACCTAGACTATGCCTACCTGGCATACCGCAACATATTATTCAAAGAGGCAATAACAGGCAGGCCTGTTTTGCCTGCGATGAAGACTTTGCTGCCTACGCCAGATGGTTGGAAGACTATTCCCGCAAATATGAAGTAAAAATACATGCCTGGGTGTTTATGACCAATCATGTGCATCTATTGGCTACACCTGCAGATGAGCGAGGTGTATCGAGCATGATGCAATCTTTGGGGCGAATGTATGTTCGATATTTCAACCATAGTTATCGTCGAACAGGTACCCTCTGGGAAGGGCGATATAAAGCCTCGATTGTAGATGCTGAAAATTACCTGTTAACCTGCATGCGCTATATCGAACTTAATCCTGTGAGGGCAGGGATGGTACAATTGCCTGAAGAATATGTATGGTCTAGTTACCAAGCCAATGGTCTTGGAAAAACAATCAAATTATGTACGCCGCATTCAATATATAAGAGTTTGGGCAGAACCGTTCAGAATCGAACGGCATCTTACCGTGAACTATTCCGTTATCATTTGGAGCCTGATCTCATTGGCCAAATTCGAAAGTCAGTGAATCAGGGTATGGCATTGGGAAATGAAAGATTTAAGACGGAAATAGAGCGTTTATCAGGTCGTAGAGCCAGTGTTTTGAAGCGAGGACCTAAGCTCAAAAAGTAAGCAGGCGGAAGAGTTTTTACCCTGACCCCAAATATTGCAATCCTTTAGCCATTGTGCGACCGGATGCTCGATGGTCATGAAGTTGTCGCTAAGATAATCGGTGGTGAGATCATCATGGCCTGCTTCCAGCTGTTCTATTAGCTCTACCAGTGCCGTATTAGCCATCTCATGGCCCGGTAAACGGCGTTGCAAGATGGTGGTGGGCCACAGTTGCAGGAAGCCTTCATCGTCTGGCGTGTTCATGTTAGCGATTCCTTTTACACTATTCTGTAGATAGTAAAGTGAAGATTACAGACTAACAATTGTGCCTATAACAAAGCGAGGCACTCAGACGTATGAAGTATTGCCGGGTATGTTATGCGTGTGACGGGTTCACCACTCAACCTTGCATAATCGATCAGTAAACTGGCAGCTTGCGGCTGTGCCGCTGCGATCCTGCCATGCCGGGTGAGGTGGTATAACCCCAGTCGTTTACCGAGATGATCGGACCATTGCCTTCAGCATTATTCAGTGCTTGACCCATGGTGCCGCGGAGAAACCACGCGAGAGATCATAGCTGGCGAGCCGCCATAGCGATTATATTGATTCACTATCCGAAACAACCGGTTGATGAATAACGTGCCGATTTGATGATTTTCACTCATCTGGTCAGCCAATTCCTGATAAAGTCGCACCTATGTTTTTTCTGCAGAAATGAGAGTCCCCGATGGAACTTTGGCAAATCATTTTATTAATGTTCGTAGGTATTGCATCCGGCTGGTTGAATGTCATGGCCGGTGGTGGCTCCCTGTTATCGGTGCCGACGATGATATTTATGGATATCCCGGCACCGGTGGCCAATGGTACGAACCGTATTGCCATCTTTGCGCAAAACCTGACGGCGATATATGCCTTTTTCCGTAAGGGTCACTCGGACTTCAAACTGGGGCTTACCCTGTCCGCTATGGCGGCAATAGGTTCCATCGGCGGTGCCTCGGTAGGTGTACACCTGGATGGTGTCTGGTTTGATTACCTGCTGGCCTCGGTGATGATCGCGGTGATGATCCTGATGGCGACGGGTCAGGACAGGGTCAGCAGTGATGCCAGTGATAGCCAGCAACCCAAGAACCTGTTCTGGGGCCACGTGCTGATGATTGGTGCCGGCTTCTGGGGTGGCATGATTCAGATAGGCGTGGGCTTCATCCTGATGCCTATCCTGTTTCGTGTAATGGGCTTTAACCTGGTTCGGGTGAACATGTACAAGGTGCTGATTGCCTTCAGCTTCACCATAGTGGCGTTAATCATCTTTGCCTCCAAGCTGGAGCTGTTATGGTGGGCTGGCCTCGGCCTGGCGATCGGTAATTCCATCGGCGGCTGGTATGGTGCGCATCACACCATTACCAAGGGTGAGGCATGGATTAAGCGTGTGTTGTATGTCACCTTGTCTGCGTTTGTCATCAAGCTGTTGTTCTTCTAGCTCGTTAAAATCTTTCAATTTGAGATATGCTGTGCACGTTCAATGCATCGCAATTGCTAGACTCAAATTACCCTCTATTGCATTGGACAGGGAGGTCCAGTATCTATCGTCACCCCTTAATCGGTTTGCATGCGAGACGAACGATGATGGCTATCGTCTCGTTGGTTCGGATCATCGACTGCTCAAAACATCACAGCAAACATGCCGGCTAGTTCATCGCGTTTTATCCCGAGCAGGTGATTTCCACTAAGGATACCGAGTTGAAACCACCGGGCAAGGCCATGATATATGTTGATGTTTTTATTTATACGACTTACCGAGAGCGGTAATGTCTAAGTGCTTTTCCTGGTTTATATCGTAATTTTTCAACTACACTTTCTAATCTGCTTCGGTCGAAGTGAGCCGTGTTTCACCACTGAATACACTGTTCATAAAATGAGCTTCATGATGAACAAGCGAATATGGATACAAGATCGTTTAGCCAAACTGTTGATAGTAAGTGTATTTTTTACCGCTATCCCTGCTTATGCGGATGATGATCGCCATCGTGGCATGATGAAAGAAGGTGATTACCGCGAATGGAAGGAACATTACCGTGAATATGGTATGCCCTATAATCGCATGGGCATGATGGGTGGTTACGCACCGCTAGGCATGCTTAACCTAAACGATAAGCAGTGGGACCAGGTATCATCCATTCAACGTCAGCAACGTAATAAACACATCGATATGATGAAAGACATGTGGGATAGGATGGATAATATTAATAAATTGATGCTGGCCGAAAGTCGAGATCCCAAAACCATTGTAAAGGCGTATGAGCCTATATTTGCCATCAAACGTCGTATGATTGAGTCCAGGGTTGAGACGATGAACAAGGTGGATGCGTTGTTAACAAGTGAACAAAAGCAGGAGTTAAGAAAATACCGGCGCCGCGGTATGAGATTTGGAATGATGGGCTACGGGCACTGAAGGAGAGAGTGTGGAGAGGGACCCCCTCCACACTCTTTTTTATATCAGGTAATCCCCATCATTTTCGGTAGCCACAGCACGATACCGGGGGCGGCGATCAATACCGCGATGGTAAGCAGGTCGGCGATAAAGAATGGCGTTACCCCCTTAAACACATCCTGTACCGAACACTCGGGACGTACACCGGCAACCACGAAGCAGTTCAATCCGATAGGTGGTGTGATCAAACATAGCTCCGCCATTTTAACGATAATAATCCCGAACCATATCGAGGCACCGATACCGGAGACGCCAAACGCCGATTCCGCGGCGGTGACATCCGCACCCCCATTTAATGCCATGACCGCGGGATACACTACCGGCAGGGTTAGCAGCAACATGCCTATGGCGTCCATAAACATACCGAGTACCGCGTAGGCCAGCAGAATCATGATCAGGATCATCATCGGGCTCATGTCGAGGCTGGTGAGCCAGTCGGAGAAGGCTCCGGGCAGATCGGCAAAACCCAGGAAGCGCACGTATAGCAGCACCCCCCAGATGATGGTGAAAATCATCACCGTCAGCTTGGCCGCTTCCATCAGTGAGCTACGTAGTTGCTTCCAGCGCATGCCGTTATACACGGCCATTACCAGGATGATAAACGCCCCCAGTGAACCGGCTTCGGTAGGGGTGCCGACGCCACCGTAGATACAGATGATGATGATGGCGATGACGGCAAAGATCGGAAATGTGCCAGGCAGGCTTTGAAAGCGCTGCGCCCAGCTATAACCCTTAACGGGTGGGCCGATATTCTTACGCGTGGTGGCGAGGAAAACGACCAGGCCGCCATAGATCAGGGCCGACACCAGGCCAGGCAGGAAGCCGGCCATTAGTAAGGCACCGACATCCTGCTCGACGATGATGGCATAGATCACCAGTATCGCCGAGGGTGGGATCAATGAGGCCAGCGTGCCTCCAGCGGCGACGACCCCGGCGGCAAAGCGCTTGTCATAACCCAGCTTCAGCATCTCGGGGATGGCGATGCGGGCAAATACCGCCGAGGTGGCG
>JABURU010000335.1 GCA_014762485.1 Gammaproteobacteria bacterium
CCATACTGATTACAGTATTCTATTAGTGCTTCATGCTGCCTTTCAGATATCGCCAGCTGCATGGTTATCTTTTCCTGATAATTTATACTTTTCAGGCTCGCCTCCAACTTCTCCAGCCAAAGTCTTACTAGCTGTTCTCGGCTGAAGTCACAACATATCTCGAGTTTTACCACCGGCTCACATAGCTTCAACTCCAGTGTAGAGATCACTTCTTCCGCTGCACGACTATACGCCCTGGTCAATCCGCCGGCACCTAGTTTGATGCCACCAAAATACCGAGTGACCACCACCAGGATATCGCCAATATTTTTGTGCTGAATAACATTTAAGATAGGCTTTCCAGCGGTACCGGAAGGTTCACTATCATCATTCATAGCGGCACTTGATGCAGAGTCGGGATTACCCAGTAGATAAGCCCAGCAATAATGCCTGGCGTCTACGTATTGCCGCCGAATGTCCTCCACTCTTTTCATTACATCATCACGACTGGACACATGACAGGCATAAGCAATGAAACGACTTTTCTTTATTTCGATTTGCCTTTCATTGGCTTTAGATGGGATTAGGTATGATTTGCCCATGACAAATAGTTATTCGAACTCCTGACTGGTGGTATTCATGTCATGAACTATACCATCGCTCGTAAGTTTACGGATATGGAAAATTCGACACTCAACGACTATACATACACATCGATGAACTGGCCTTTTCCTTCTTCGACAACTGAGGCGATTTTAATCGCTGCCGTTTCGGCATCGGGTAATTGTTGCTGTTGTCTAATTTGAGCATTTTCAATTTTCACTCGCTCAAATCCTTGTTCCATAATTTGGGTGGCGTAACTACTGCAACTACCATTAATCGTGCTCATAAGCCCTCCAGTTTGACGATGACTTACCTATATACGTTATCGGCAACTTAAGGGATTCAGTTTAATAATCGACCCGACCACGGTTGGACTTAATCTTTGCACGACGGGTTTTGGCATCCATGCGTCGCTTTTTTGCCGCCCTGGTAGGTCTGGTCGCCTTTCGCTTTTTCTGTTCGCTCATTACACTCTTCACCAGCTCAACCAAACGCTCTATGGCTGCCTGCTGGTTTTTTTCTCGCGTGCGATGCTCCTGCGCCTTGATCACTAGCACTCCATCCTTGTTGATACGCTGATCACGCAATAACAATAGCTTCGTACGGTATGGCTCGGGTAGTGAAGAGTGGGTAATATCAAAACGCAAATGTATCGCACTGGATACCTTATTCACATTCTGACCGCCCGCCCCCTGCGCGCGTATCGCCTTAAATTCAAGCTCATCATCCGGGATTACGAGGTTTCTGGAAATCTGTACCATCTAATCACCTTATCGAATTCGAGATAAATCGGCCTTAATACAGCGCAATATCTCATAACTTATCTCACCATCTAGCGCTTCAAAAACCGGCCGTATTTTTTTGCTCTCTTCCTGCTCCAGGGCAAATCGTACGGACTTCATCGTCTGTTCATCCAGTGTCACCACTTCCGAAAGCTCTGCATCACCATTGGCGATGGCATTGGCCAGGTGACTATAAATGGTTGAAGGCTTCAAATCCCTGTGTGCAGCAATTTGGTCCACATTCATACCCACACGATATAACTGCAGAGTTTCCTCGGCACTATCACTCACCACCGTTTCATTATCAGGGTGAGCATTTAACACTTCCAGAAAGGCCTCGCCATAGGCCTCCAGCTTTCTTTCACCGATGCCACTGATACGCCCAAGCTGCTCCAGAGTGGATGGTCGATTCTCGACCATCGCCATCAGGGTAGCATCATGAAATATCATATAGGCTGGGACACCCTGTTCATTGGCCTGTTGTTGCCGACAACTTCGTAGCGCCTCCCATAGTCGAGACTCCGCATCATTATCGTAGCGACGACTCTTGCGCTCACGCGTGGCGGTATCATTTTTAACACTCTTGCGCAGGTGTAATGCCTGTTCACCTCGCAACACTGGCCGGCTGGCTTCGGTGAGCTGTAAACCACCATGTCCTTCCAGATCAACCTGCAACAGTCCGACCGCAATCAGTTGCCTATATAGATTACGCCATTGCGTTTGATTTAACTCTTTACCTATTCCATAGGTAGATATTTGATCATGACCAAACTGAGTAATTCGTTCATGCTGCTTTCCGGTTAACACATCAACCAGGTAACTTACGCCAAAACGTTGGCCTGTACGATATACACATGACAAGGCCTTTTGTGCACTGACGGTTGCATCCCATGTTTCCGGCGGTTGCAGACAGGTATCACAATTACCACAAGGTTCGTTCAATCTGTCACCAAAGTAGCGCAACAGAGACTGTCGACGACAACTGGTAAGCTCACAAAAACCCAGCATGGAATCCAACTTATGCCTTTCTATACGCTTATACTCTTCTGCAGCCTCTGAGCTTGCTTGCATCTGTCGCAAGGTAATGACATCCTGCAGGCCATAGAGCATCCATGCGTTAGCCGGCAGGCCATCACGACCGGCACGGCCTGTTTCCTGATAGTAGGCCTCGAGGCTCTTGGGTAAATTCAAATGCGCAACAAAACGGACATCCGGCTTATCAATACCCATACCAAAGGCGATGGTCGCGACGATGATTACACCCTCTTCACGTAAAAAGCGTTGCTGATGCTCCTGTCGTACCTGCTGGCTCAGTCCGGCATGGTAGGGCAATGCCTTCAAACCTTTTCCACTTAACCACTGTGCTGTTTCATCCACTTTTTTTCGTGACAGGCAATAAACAATTCCGGCATCACCATCATGCTCATTACGAATAAAGCGTAATAACTGCTCGCGTGCATTGCCGTTGTTTTCTCTAATACGATAACGAATATTCGGCCGATCAAACCCACTAATAAATTGCCTGGCCTGGTGCAATGCCAGACGTTCAATGATCTCTTTTTGTGTAGGCTCATCCGCAGTAGCGGTTAGCGCAATGCGCGGTACACCAGGAAACCGCTGATGCAGGATCGACAACTGGATATATTCCGGGCGAAAGTCATGTCCCCACTGGGAAACACAGTGCGCCTCATCAATGGCAAACAGGGATATCGACAGCTGTTGAAATAACTCGAGAGTCCGCGGCAGCATCAACCGTTCCGGGGCAACGTACAATAATTCTATCGTGCCTTGTCGTAAGGCTGATTCAACCTCATACACTTGCTCCGTAGACAGGGATGAGTTCAGGTACGCGGCATGTACACCATGTTGGCGCAACGCATCCACCTGATCCTGCATTAAGGCTATTAACGGTGAAATCACGATAGCCACACCATTTCTTAATAGTGCCGGTATTTGATAACACAGGGATTTACCGCCACCGGTCGGCATTAATACCAGGGCATCATGACCGTTTACCACATGGTTAATAATTTCGGCCTGCTGGCCACGAAATGCGTCGTAGCCGAACACCGTTTGCAGGATAGATTCAGCGCTTTTGTTGGATTCGATGAGCGTCATAGCATTCTATGATCCCACATGCCCTGGCCAAGATAAAGTCAGGATCCTGTAGGGTGTAGATGCATAGAAAAGGCGCATTCTCCTCTAATGATTCACTACCCTAATTGCATTTTATTAATAAATTACCGCGCTATGTTTTTTATCCACGGGCACGGCACAAATAATGAAGATCAACTTCAACAATCTTTCTAAAGATAGGAGGAATAAGAGATGGCTATTATCTATGATAGAGTGGCTTTATTCTACAAACTCGCGGTAAGCCTCCATCTGCAGCTGCATAATATCTCGGCCCAACATTTCAACGTTTCCATGATAACGCTGGCTTCCATCACTACTAAATTCGAATACATAACATCGACGAATACGAACACTTCCTTGCGTATTTCGTCTTAGCCCAATATTAACCAGTTGCACCGAGTCATCGAGAAAATGAGTATTCGCTTGTAGGCAGGCAGCATAAGCCTTACCTCGAGCGAATTCTTTTGCGCGCATGGCATCCTGCCAATACCAAAGCAGGAGACCAACAACGATGAGCAAAATCAGTTCGGGCATAACAAAGTGCTTTCACATAGTGAAACAAACAATTGATATCAGGGTACGATATGTCACAATGGTCACATACAGCCTGACAATATAGACCTAATCTTAATCACAATATCTAAAGACAGAGCAAAATGCTGTCGACACATTAGAGAACAATAACATTCTTCACTAGATTGCCATTAGATGAATTATTTGCACGTTAAATCGAGTCGTATACGGATAGCAAGGTTATTTCTACTTTTCGGTATGGGCATCAGCCTGATCGCGGCACTTTCCAATATTCATATCGGTATGAATGGCGAGGCTCTGGGAGCCCTGGTATCGATATTACTGACCCCCATCATACTATGGCTGGGCAACAAACCAGCGTTACTATTTTTGCCTAATATAGCCGCCGTATTGATCAGCTTTGGTTTTTCTGTGGGTAGCGCATTTACTGTCTTACATCATTCAGCGGGCTTGGTCTGGCTAGGCATAATACCCATTATGTATTTTTACCTCACTAATCGTTTTATCGGTTTAACGCTTTCTGGTATTACCCTCGCGGTCTATTTTATTGCCTATTTCTTTTATTCGGATATACATGATATTGCGCCAGTACCGCTCGGTGTAATGGGACAGGCCATCGCTGTTTTCCTGTATGCCACGTTACTTGCCTGGCTATACGAAACCGAGTGGTCAAGTATCGAATCAAAGCTGCTTAAATATTCTGATCATGATTTCCTCACGGGCATTTATAACCGACGGGCAATAATACGTCATATCGAGATGAGCATATCTAATTTTGAACGCAACCATGCCCCTTTCTCAATCATCTTGTTTGACCTCGATAATTTTAAAATGATCAATGATAATTATGGCCACGAGATTGGTGATCATGTATTAAAAGAGACCGTACTCGCCCTTCAATCATCTATTCGTTCAGGTGATATCATAGGCCGCTGGGGTGGTGAGGAGTTTGTGGTCATCTGCAATAACTCACTAAATAATAGCCACCTGTTTGCCGCGAAACTGTGCGACACTCTATCTAATCACAAATATAAATATCTCCGCCATCTACAGACCAGCTTTGTCGTTACTCACTATCTCAAAAACG
>JABURU010000238.1 GCA_014762485.1 Gammaproteobacteria bacterium
ATGCTGATAGCGGTAAGTTTAACGCTATTAAGGATACCATTCATAAAATCATTTCTCCTGGTACCTACGAGTGTAATTTATGCGACATTACCCACGGCTACTTTTCCATGAATAAGCAGTGGAAAGACTTCCTGTCTGAGCTTGATGTTGAAATAAGGTTTTTGCATAAGGATGAGTTTTTATCAAGCCATGCTTCTTATAAAACTGAGCTTCCGGTGATCATGTTGCAAGCTTCCGATGAGCTGGAAACATTTATTAGTAGCCAGGAAATTAATGCCTGTTTAGATGTAGATGTCTTGCAGGTGATGATGATGGATAAAATGGCGCGACTAACGCGATAATTTTGTTATCTAGCTTGTATCTTGTGAAATTCCTTCCATACTGAAAACATACTAACGGCCTATGGATGGTGCCGCAGTGTCAGGTATTATTGATATAGCGTATATAGAGCGTTCCGCTTATGAGCGCCTGGAACAGGATGAACTGATACAGGCGTTATCTGATTTGTATAACCATGAGCAAAAGCTGGAACTGACTCTCGGTGATGTGCACGTGACATGTGATATTTTACATGTTGATTACCTTAGTCGTTGTATATTTGTCTATCTGCAACCAGGTTCAGAGCTTTTTATCGATGATACACCTGACAAGTTATGGGTAACAGGTGACTACCTGGGTAACCAACTTCAATTCATGGTGGCACAAGCCTTATCGATCCCCATCGCATTCAACACCATGTATAGACTGGCCCTGCCCGATGAGGCGTATTACATTCATCGCCGTCGACATATTCGTAAACCGGTGCCGGATAAATCCATAGCAGTGGGACATAGCTCTGCAGATTATGGTCTGCTTTCGTTTCAGTTACATGATATTAGTGAAGCTGGTGCCGGTATGCAGGATACCGTTGGAGTGTTGGTAGAAAAACAGGAGTTATTGCCAGACTGGTGGTTAAATATACCAACGCTGGGCAATATTCGAGTTGATTTGCAGGTAGTGAATATTCATTGTCAGCACACTGCTGAGCGTGAAGAAAGGTTTTACATGGGCTGCCAGTTTCTCAATATCGATCAGCAGGCGCAGCAAAGAATCAGGCAATATATAAAGTCTTTGCAGTGATATGCGTTTTTATGGTGGTTTTATCCTTATAGGATGTGATATACATCTATCAATATAGCGCGTATAAAAAGCTCCTTTATGACAGGTTTGGTAAGTTTTTCGGATATCCATGAATATGAAGAATACCTTCTAACGGATCACATTCACATATTAATTATGTTGAAACAGGTTCTTAGAGAGAGTTCGACCCTGTATCTTTTCTTTTCTGAGGGACATCCAGTACCGATTACGATTTCTGATATTGATGAAGATGGAGAATTCCTGTTATCGGACTACTCTGTAGAGCTGGCAAATATCCCTCGTATTTTGACCAGCGGTATATTTGCCGTGTTTGATCACGCGAATACCCAAATTCAATGTCACTTTACTGGTCTTGCGCAAAGTGTCGATGGGCAGGGTGCTCGTTTTATGTTGCCATTACCGGACAAGCTCTACTTTATACAGAGAAGGAGCTCTGAGCGGTTTGAAATACCACGTGGGGAGCATATTCATTGCACTATCGATGGCTATACAGATAAAGTCCCGGTACTGGATTTAAGTGATGATGGTCTGGCACTGCATGATGAGCTGCACTGTTTTGATTTTGAGAAAGATAAAGTTTTAACCGGTGTTGTATTGCATTTGCCAGGTATGGATATTCCATTAAGCTTGCGGATGATGAATCGCTTTAATATTTACTTACCCCCTTCCAATGATCAGGTCTGTAGAGTGGGCTGTATTATCTCGCAGATATCGACTGAACACCGGCAGCAGATCAGGCAGTATCTAAACGATCTTGAAGCCTGATTTGCTATTCAATAATTCTCTGAAAGTGGCTGCCGTGGCACTTGGGGCAAGGCGGAATATGTCCTGGTTCATGAAAGTGCAGCTCCTCACCACAATCTTTGCATAGTAATACACCCGGGCCGGTAATTTCACCGCTGCGCCAGGTATGTAGTTCGGAACGCATGGCCCACTCGGCCAGCTCAGTGCGGGTTTTATCGGCCGTTTTTAATAATGCATCCGCCAGTCCGGTTTCCAGCTTTAGTATATCCAGCCTGAGCCAGTCACCTAGCTCACTTCCTGTACGCTCCATGAAACTGGCCGCATCGTGGATATCTCGCTTCAGGTATTCGGCTAACTGGGCACTCTCTTCGCGGCTAAACTCCTCTGCCTGGGAAAGGCGCTCTTCAGCTTGCTGGATAAGCTTTTCCACCACTGGGCCGGATTTTTCACCGGCTTGCTCGATGAGCTGCTTCACATCATCTAGCAGTTTGCGGTATCCATGGGTTTGTGTCGTCGCCATGACTCTCTCCTGATCGACTCTAACAAGTTCAGTTTGGACCATATAACACGGTTTGTGAATGAGCCAGATCATCTGACATATGCGGTTTCGGGGCTGCGTTTAGTTCCTGCCTGCGGTATCCTTCTCTTTTTATCTAACCTGACTCATAAAAGCGGCATGCAAGAACAGTACAAACCCGAACAAATAGAAGCGGACGCCCAGAAATACTGGGAAGAGAATGACTCATTTAAAGCAGTTGAAGATGAATCGAAAGAGAAATTCTACTGTCTGTCCATGTTTCCATACCCCTCTGGTCGGTTGCACATGGGGCATGTGCGTAACTACACCATCGGTGATGTGATCAGCCGCTATCAGCGTATGCTGGGCAAAAGTGTGTTACAGCCCATGGGCTGGGATGCTTTTGGCCTACCGGCTGAAAATGCCGCGATTAAGAACAATGTCCCTCCTGCCAAGTGGACGTACGAAAATATCACCTAAATGCGGGGTCAGCTAAAACGTTTAGGTTTTGGTTATGACTGGGAGCGCGAGCTGGCCACCTGTACCCCTGAGTATTACAAGTGGGAGCAGTGGCTCTTTACCAGGCTGTTTGAAAAAGGCCTGGTATATAAAAAGACCGCGCCGGTGAACTGGTGCCCCAATGACATGACGGTACTGGCCAATGAGCAGGTGATCGATGGCTGTTGCTGGCGTTGCGATACCGAGGTGGAGCGCAAGGAGATCCCGCAGTACTTCATGAAGATCACCGATTATGCCGAGGAGTTGTTGCGGGACCTGGACAAGATGCCTGGTTGGCCAGAGCAGGTACGTACGATGCAGAAAAACGGGATCGGTCGCTCCAAAGGTTGTGAGGTTCAGTTTGGCATAGAGGACTCGGATGAAACCCTGAAGGTCTTTACCACCCGTCCAGACACCCTGATGGGGGTGACTTATGTGGGGGTGGCGGCCGAACATGCCCTGGCCATCCGTGCGGCTGAAAATAATGCCGAATTAGCCGCCTTCATCGATGAGTGCAAACACCAGGAGACCTCCGAGGCGGCGATGGAGACGATGGAGAAGAAGGGTATGGATACCGGCCTGAAGGCCATCCACCCGTTAACCGGTGAACAGGTCCCGGTTTATGTCGCCAACTTTGTCCTAATGGGCTATGGAGAAGGGGCGGTGATGGCCGTGCCGGCTCATGATCAGCGTGATTTTGAATTTGCGCAAAAATATAAGCTGCCAATCAAGCAGGTGATCGCGGCGGCGGATGGTTCCGAGATCGATATGAGTCAGGCGGCGTATACCGAGAAAGGGGTGTTGATCGACTCCGCCGAGTTTACCGGCTTGAGCTCCAAGGATGCTTTTGGTGCCATTGCCAAAACCTTGTCCGAGACTAATAAAGGCCGTGTGCAGGTGAACTATCGTCTGCGCGACTGGGGGGTATCCCGCCAGCGTTACTGGGGTTGCCCGATCCCGATGATCAACTGCCCGACCTGTGGCGAGGTGCCGGTGCCAGAGGATCAACTGCCGGTGGTGTTGCCGGAAGATATCGAGTTTGATGGCGTCGGCTCACCGATCAAGAAAATGCCCGAGTTCTATGAAACCAGCTGTCCCAAGTGTGGTGGCGAGGCGCATCGAGAAACCGACACCTTTGATACCTTTATGGAGTCCTCCTGGTATTACGCCCGATTTGCCAGTGTTGGTCATGACGACGCGATGCTGGATGAGCGCGCCAAGTACTGGCTAAGCGTGGATCAGTATGTAGGTGGTATCGAGCATGCCATTTTGCACCTGCTCTATTCCCGTTTCTTCCACAAGCTGATGCGCGATGAAGGGCTGGTGGATAGCGATGAACCCTTCCACAATCTGCTGACCCAGGGCATGGTGTTAAAAGATGGCTCGAAGATGTCTAAATCCAAGGGCAATACCGTTGATCCGCAGGAACTGGTGGAGAAATATGGGGCCGATACCGCGCGTCTGTTTATGATGTTTGCCGCGCCGCCAGAGCAGTCCCTGGAGTGGAATGATGCCGGCGTAGATGGTGCTTACCGTTTCCTGAAGCGAGTCTGGCACTTTGCGGTGGATAATGCCGAGGCGTTGCATGGGGGAACCTATGACTGGAGCCAGGCGGCGGATGAGGTGAAGAAAGCTCGCCGCGAGATCCATGAGCAGTTAAAACAGGCTATTGTTGATTTCAACAAGTATCAGTTCAACACGGTAGTGGCCGCCTGCATGAAGATGATGAATACCCTGACCGATAGCAAACTGGCCGAGGCCGATGAGTCGTCACGCAATGCGGTCTGGGCGGAAGGTTTCTCTATCCTGTTGCGTCTGCTGTCACCCATTGCCCCGCATATTAGCTTCGCGCTGTGGAGAGAGCTGGGCTATGGCGATGATATCCTGTATGCCAGTTGGCCCGAGGTGGATGAGGCCGCCCTGGTTCGCGACAGTATTGAGCTGGTGATACAGGTCAATGGCAAACTACGTGGTCGTATCGAGGTCGCCGCCAATGCCGACAAGGCGAGCATAGAAGAGGCCGCCAGAACCGAGGAAAATGTTGCCCGCTTCATTGCCGGCAAGGATGTGGTGAAGGTGATCGTGGTGCCAGGCAAGCTGGTGAATATCGTGGTGAAGGGTTAGTCATGCCGGGCATGAGC
>JABURU010000255.1 GCA_014762485.1 Gammaproteobacteria bacterium
TACCGGCCTCGGCGGAGTTTGTACTGGAAGGCTATATCGAGCCTGGTGAAATGGCCGAGGAAGGTCCGTTTGGCGATCACACCGGTTACTACAACGAGGTTGATCGCTTTCCGGTCTTTACCGTGGAACGTATCACGCATAGAAAAGACCCGATCTATCACAGCACCTACACCGGCCGGCCACCCGACGAACCGGCGATCCTGGGGGTAGCATTAAACGAGGTATTTGTACCCATCCTACAAAAGCAGTTCCCCGAGATCGTCGACTTCTATCTGCCACCTGAAGGCTGTTCCTATCGCATGGCGGTGGTGAGTATGAAGAAACAGTATCCCGGTCATGCCAAACGAGTGATGTTCGGTGTCTGGTCTTTTTTAAGACAATTCATGTATACCAAGTTCGTCATTGTCACCGACGATGATGTCAACGTACGTGACTGGAATGATGTGATCTGGGCAATGACCACGCGCATGGATCCGGCACGCGATACCACCATTGTCGAAAACACGCCGATAGACTACCTGGACTTCGCCTCACCGGTCTCCGGACTCGGTGGCAAGGTTGGTTTTGATGCCACCAATAAGCTCCCCGGTGAAACCGAACGCGAATGGGGCGAGCCTATCGTCATGGATAATGGAATAAAACAGCGTGTGGATGCTATCTGGGAAGAGCTGGGTATTTTTCCAGCTACTCCTGATAAACAAAAGTGACACCGTGTAATGGACAAACACCCTGTTCATTACACTTTTCCAGCCTACAAATTGTTAAAAACCTGTAGATTTTTTCGCTTTCATTCCTTTGTCATTTAAATATTTATTAGAATACTCATTAACATTGCGTCTTAAATAATAAGGACACACCATGCATCGCATTCTTCCCATCCTATTTTTTAGCATGATCACCATATCAGCACATACTCAAGCGGCAGAGGAAGCTAGCACAAACAGTGAAACCGCTGATGCTGAAACACCATCTTCATCTCAATGGAGCTATACTGGAAACACGGGCCCAGAGCACTGGAGCCAGCTACATCAAAACTACAAGGTATGTGAGTATGGTGACAAGCAATCACCTATCAATATACGTGCAACCCGTACCCTGGAGTTGCCTGAGTTAAAACTGAATTATGTCAGCAGCAAGCTTAACCTGACCAATAACGGCCACACGATTCAACAGGCCTATGATCAGGGAAGTTACATGATACTGGGCAAAACCCGCTTTAACCTGATGCAATTCCATTTCCATAGTCCTAGTGAACATACCTTCCTGGGTAAATATCGCGCCATGGTCGCGCACCTGGTACATGAAGCGGATAATGGTCGCCTGGCGATCATCGCCATGACCATGCACATGGGGCCTAAACCACATGCGATACTGCAATCTCTATGGGATAAGATGCCTACCAAAGCGAATCAAACGGTGGTAGATAATAAGGTGAAATTCAATATCATTGATATGATGCCGTGGGATAAAGGTTACTTCCTGTATAGCGGCTCGTTATCTGAGCCACCTTGTACCGAAGGGGTTACCTGGCTGGTATTAAAAGAGTCCATAGAGGTGAGTCCGGATCAGGTAAACAAGTTTATTAGCATGTTCCCTACTAACATTCGTCCATTACAGGCGCAAAACAACCGCTTTATAAACGCCACCCACTAACGTACTGCACGATATTTTATGATCTGTCTTATCCCGGCCTGTAGGTCGGGATATTTCAAGCTCACTCCCAACTCGTTCATTAACCGCGATACATCCAGCCGTCGCGACTCTTCCAGATACGACATCATTTCCAGACTCATGATCTGTCGAGCCTCTTGCAAACTAATACGCCGGGGTACTGGATAATCCAGGGCACTGGCTAACGCTATAAAATAATCCGCCATGGTACCCGGTTGACCATCGCTAACATTATAAATACCTTCGCCTCGTGCCATGGCCGCCAGGCAGATAGAAGCCAGATCATCGACATGAATACGATTGGTATAACCCGAGTCTTGCTCAAGCAATACCGGGCGGGCGCTTTCCAACTGCCGCAAAGGTAAACGATCAGCACCATAAATACCTCCGACCCGTAATATCACTATCGGCACATTATGCCGACGGGCATACTCCTGCAGTTGTTGCTCTGCATCCAGGCGACGTTGGCCGCGCACCGTGGTCGGAGTGGTTGGGCTTTGTTCTGAAACCAGTTCGCCATGGCTGTTGCCGTACACGGCCGTGGTACTGATATACAGTATCTTGGCAGGTAGTTGGCTACCTATCGCCGAAAGAAAATTACGCATCCGCCAATCATGATCATCTCGGCGCGATGGTGGGACAAAAAAGAAAACCTCTTTATGCTCAACATCTAACGCACTCAGCGATGATGGTTCATCCAGATCCATGGATAAAAATTCTACACCGTTTTTATTATGCCTAGCATCTTCTGCGGCACTACGAGCCATCGCTGTCACATACTCATAACGTTCAAGGCATGATTCAAGCATATGCCGAGCCAGGCCGCCATAGCCCGCGATGACGCAGTCTCTCGACATCTTTATTACCTGTTATATTGTTTTACAACCAGCCAGGAATATAGCATACAGTGAACAAAAACTGGCCCAAAAAAAGGCACCGCCATGCGATGCCTGATGAACACGAAATGATTTCGTTAGATACGAAACTCAGCCACGATACCTCGTAAGTTTTCCGACTCATGCATCAAAGTATTGCTTGCTTCGGCAGTATCCTCCATGAGAAAAGCCGTTTTCTCTATATCCGATTCAATGATATGAATATTGCGGTTAATTTCATCTGAAGCCGCAGACTGCTCTTCTGATGCCGTAGCAATCAGGGTAGCCATATCCTTTATATGATTCACGCTATCACGAATCTCGCGTAGCGCATTACTGGTTTCCGATGCCTGTTGTACCGTATCTTCGGCTATGCGTTGACCTTCTTCCATAACTTGACTGGCATTACTGGCACCCAACTGCAGACGCTCTATCATCGACTGGATCTCTTCTGTCGATTGCTGCGTTCGAGTTGCCAGCGTGCGCACCTCGTCGGCGACGACGGCAAAACCACGGCCCTGTTCGCCGGCGCGGGCCGCCTCGATGGCGGCGTTCAGCGCCAATAAGTTGGTCTGCTCGGCGATGTCGCGGATCACATCTAAAACGGTACCAATGCTTTCGCTATCAGCCACCAGTTTGCGCACCGATTGATTGCCATTTTGTACACCTTCTGCCATCTGGTTAATACGATGTATGGTATTGGATACCACCTGTTCACCTTTGACCACGGCATCCTGTGCACTATCTGCAGCATCAACCGCGGCAGAGATATTTCTGGCAATCTCATGTGTCGTTGCCGTCATTTGTTCTATTGCCGTTGCAATGTTGGCACTTTGTGCCCGCTCCTGTTTTGCGTTCGACAACGTTTCACTGGATACCTCGCTCATCTGCGTCGAAAGCGTAGCGACGGCAGAGCTCGCCTGATTGATCTTTTGCAATGACTGTTTGAAATGTTGCTGCATGATCGCAAATGAACTGGCCAACGCACCGATTTCATCACTTCGAGACTGCATATGTACTTCTGACGTAAGATCATTGTTCGCTAAATCATCGGCATGTTTACGGATCACATCGAGTAGCCGTATTGACCTCATTAAGTACAGGATCCCAACGACGATTAATGAGCCGAAGATAAAAACCAGGGCTTCTAATATCCATTGACTATTTGCGATAGTACTTTCAAAGTGGATAAGCGATTTCTCTTTACTGTCTTGAATGCCCTTCATCAGAATATTCATTTTCTCATACAAGTGGGCAGCGGTTTTATCAAAAGTATCCATATAGGGATTACCGCCATTCGGTCCGTGCTCAATATACAGCGACGCCATATGCCGACCGGTTTTATAAAAGTCATTCACTGCAACATCTAGCATCCTGTATTGCTCTTCGCGTGCAGGATCCAATTGCCCCATTTCTACGACCAAAGTACGGGCATTATTAAAATGTTTTTCTGCCTCATCAAGACCATCGTCTAAACCATCCAGGCCTCTTGTTGCACTGATATCGGTAAGCCATTGCTGGATCTGAATAACACTGAGCTGGAATGCTTTCGACTTCATATGCAAGGGCTCTTTAACATGGATTACATCATTACTTTCATTAATTAAATTGGTCGTAAAGATATAAATCCCTATAAGACAAAAAATGACCCCTAGTACTGAAGTTACAATTAACATCCATCCTTTTTTTACGATTGTCATATCGGGCTCCTAACAAATCATAAATAAATCATTAGTTTTCTCCTTACAAATTTAGGAGTTATCGCATCACTTTCCTATAGTCCACCATGTGTTTTCACAAAATAGGTACATTTAGAGTATTTTTACAAATCAGGTACATTTAAAGTACTTTTTTATGACATTGATCAACTATGTGCTTTATTTGTGCCGCCTATTACCGGATAATTCAGTGTTTTACTAGGTTATTCACCAGAGAGCAGTTATGAGTTGTAAAGTCACCGTCACACCCAGTAACCATGAATTTACTGTCGAAGCAGGGGAAACCATTCTTGATGCAGCCCTGCGCCACGGCCTGTCGTTTCCCTATGGTTGCCGGAGTGGCGTCTGTGGTGCCTGTAAATGCCCGGTAACGGATGGCGAGCTGGATTACGCGGGTGTGATGCAACCAGCCTTGTCACAAGATGATATCGATAATGGCATGGGCCTGTTCTGTAAAGCGATGGCCAGCACCGACCTGGTGATCGAAGTGAAAGAAGTCACCACCAGTAGCGAAGTACCGGTCAAGAACCTGCCGACACGCATCACCAAAGTGAATAAGCTGGCCGATGATGTAATGCAGGTGTTTATCAAGCTACCTGAAACCGAGCGCATGCAATTTCTTGCTGGACAGTACATCGATATCCTGATGCCGGATAACAAGCGTCGTAGCTTCTCCCTTGCCAATGCACCGCATGAGGATGCTCTCCTCGAGCTGCATATTCGTCACATCGATAGAGGCAGCTTTACCGATCAATTATTCGATGGCGAGATAGGT
>JABURU010000174.1 GCA_014762485.1 Gammaproteobacteria bacterium
TCCGCATCCAGTTGCTGTTCACCGGCAGCGCGGCCACTGAGATCGATCTTGTTATGTATCATCGTTACCCCGGCCGAAGCGGGTAAACCATCTAATAGCTTCTGCTCCTCTGCGCCCAATCCCTGTTGATCGTCCACCATTAGCAGAATGCGATCCGCCTGCTGCACTTCCTCCATGGCACGCTGGATACCGATCTGTTCCACTACATCATCACTGTCACGTAGGCCGGCGGTATCAATAATATGCAGTGGCATACCATCAATGATGATCTGTTCTCGCAGCACATCCCGGGTAGTACCGGGTATATCAGTGACGATGGCCGACTCGCGACCGGCCAGTGCATTCAACAGACTCGACTTGCCGGCATTGGGGCGACCGACGATCACCACGCGCATACCTTCCCGCATCAGGCTACCCTGCTGAGCCTGCTGCATGATCACGACAAGATCTGTATTTATGCTTTGCAGATCCAGCTTGATCTTCTCATCGGCCAGAAAGTCGACCTCCTCTTCGGGAAAGTCGATGGCCGCCTCGACATACATGCGCAAATGGATCAACTGTTCCACCAGGGCATGAACCCGGTTGGAGAAGTCTCCCTGTAGTGATCGCAGGGCAGAGCGTGCTGCCTGTTCTGACGAGGCATCGATCAGATCCGCAATCGCCTCGGCCTGGGCCAGGTCCAGCTTGTCGTTTAAAAAGGCTCGCTCGGAAAACTCTCCCGGACGGGCGATGCGCGCTCCCATACGCACCACCGCCTGCAACAACATATCCAGCACTACCGGGCCACCATGGGCCTGCAACTCCAGTACATCCTCACCCGTAAAAGAGTGAGGGGCTACGAAGTAGAGAGCGATGCCTTCATCCAGTGTTACTCCCTGCTCATCTTTAAACGCCAGGTATTCAGCCTGCCGGGGTGCTGGCACATGACCCAGGGTTTGCTCGGCTATGCCTTTCACGCCCGGACCGGACAAGCGAATAATGCCGACCCCTCCGCGACCGGGAGGCGTTGCGATTGCAGCAATAGTATCTGTCGAGGAATTCATAAATCGTTACGATAAAAAAGGGCGGTGAAAACCGCCCTGATTAACCCTGCTAGATGGCGCCCAGGCGCTTGGTAATGATGTACTGCTGTATGATCTGCAGGATGTTGTTCACGGTCCAGTATAAAACCAGGCCTGCCGGGAAGAAGAAGAACAACACACTCAACATCACCGGCATAAACATCATCACCTTGGCCTGGATCGGATCGGCCGGTGCCGGATTCAGTTTGAACTGAATGAACATCGACACACCCATCAGGATAGGCAAGACGTAATACGGGTCACGAATCGACAGATCCGCGTACCAGAGGATCCAGTCTGCCTGGCGCAGCTCCACCGACTCCAGCAATACCCAGTAGAAAGCGAGGAAGATGGGCATCTGGATTAACACCGGTAGGCAACCACTCATCGGGTTGACCTTTTCGGTCTTCCACATCTCCATCATCGCCTGCTGCAGCTTCTGCTTATCATCACCGTAGCGATCCTTCAGCTGCTGGATGCGTGGGGTCAGCTTGCGCATCTTCGCCATTGAATGGAAACTTTTCGCCTGTAGCTTATAAAAGGCCGCCTTCAACAGGATGGTCATCACCACGATTGCCCAACCCCAGTTGCCTACCAGTGAGTAGATCCATTTCAGTACCCAGAACAGCGGCTCGGCAATAATGGTGGTAAAGCCATAATCGACCGTAAGTTGCAGGTTAGGGGCGATGGCCTCCATCATGTCCTGATCTTTCGGACCGATAAGCATCTTGTACCCAAAACTATCTTGCGTGCCACTGGCAATACGATGTTGCTCGTCTTCGATCATGCCGATGGCATAACGATTGCCCTCGGTCTTCAGGCTGTAAAAGCGGTTCTTCTCTTCCTGGCCAGGAATCATCGCCACCAGGAAGTAGTGCTGGATCATCGCGGTCCAGCCACCGGTCAGGTGACGGTTCAGATCCTTCTCTTCCATGTCATCGAAGTCCCATTTCTCATACGGGACATTTTCACCGATACCTTTGTCGTAGCCGGAATAAACACCGCCGGTATAGGTAGGCAACATGCCGATGCCGCCTTCGGTCTCAACCTCGCTGCGCTGCAGCTGACGGTACATATACCCCTGCCAGCCCTTACCGGTATTGTTCACAACATCAAAACGGATATCGATCAGATAGCTGCCGCGCTGGAAGGTATAAGTTTTATTAACCTGCAGGCCATCCTGACTCTGCCAGCTCATCACCACTTCCAACCTGTCACTACCATCGGCGAGACTGTATTCGTTTTGACTGGTGGTGTAGACCGCATGATGGTTGGGGGCGCTCATCTCGGCACCACCGGCCACCAGGCCACTTTGGGCGATAAAGCTGTCACCACCTTCGCCCATTAAACGAAATGGCTCATCAGGTTTATCTACTGCAACGGGGTATTTAGGAAGCAGTGCCTGACGGATATCGCCACCACGAGTATCCAGTTCGATATCCAGTACATCGGTACGAACACGAATGCGCTTTTCACTGGCAAATGCCGGCTGGATCAAACTGGCCGGACTGTCGCTGCTGCCTGCTACGGGTGCGCCGGGAGTAGAGGGCCTCTGAACCGGTGCGGAGGGTGCACCATTATTGCTGGCGCTAGTATCAGCTGACTGACTCTGACTGCTGGTCGCTACCGGCTGGGGACCGTAATCCACCTGCCACTGCTGATACATTAACATTAGGATAAGGCCTAACGCGGCCCACAAAAACATGTTTCTCAGTTCCATGATTTACTCTTTTTTCTCCGGAACGGGATCAACACCCCCTTCATGCCAGGGGTGACAACGACTGATTCGACGCAGCGCCAACCAGCTACCCTTTATTACACCAAAGCGACCCACGGCCGTCTGCGCATACGCGGAACATGTCGGGTAGAACCGACAATTATTACCGAGAAAGGGGCTAATAAGATAGCGGTAAACACCTATTAGTTTGATGATGATTGTGCGCATCGCTTGATTACCCGCTGCCAGTGTTTATCCAGTGCAGTTAATATGGCGTGATTATCCAGCTGTTTAATGCCGGCACGCACCATCATAATCAGATCCAGCCCCGCCAATTCATCCTGGTGTCGACGAAAACTTTCTCGTGTCAAACGCTTGATACGGTTTCTATCTACGGCGAGTTTTAGGTGTTTTTTACCCACGGTCAGTCCAAGTCTGGCCTGTGGCAAATGATTGGGGACAGCGAAAACCGTCATAGCTTGATCGCTGGATCGAACAGAGTGGTCAAATACGTATTTAAACTCTCCCGGCATTAGCAGACGCTTTTGCCGGGAAAAGTTGCCAGTATGTGCGGTCAAACCACTTAGGCAGTCAGACGCTTGCGACCTTTGGCACGACGGCGCTTTAACACCAGACGACCGGCTTTGGTCTTCATACGCGCACGGAAACCATGGGTGCGCTTACGCTTGATAACACTGGGCTGAAATGTCCTCTTCATGGCTCTAAAATCCTGAAGCTAGCAAATTGTGATACGGGAAAAAACGAACCCGCAAATCTACTTGTAAGCCCCGATAATGTCAACTAAAACTTACAACAAAAGCTTGTGGATAACTTTTCCACACAGGGGTAGACTTGGCACTACTAACCCCCCTTTGTCTTGACCTTACAACAGAGAGAACTCAGTGTCCGAGACCCTTTGGAAACAGTGCCTGGATCGTCTGCAGGACGAGCTCAGCCCACAACAATTCAATACCTGGCTACGCCCCCTGCATGCCAGTGATGCCTCTGGTAACCTGCGCCTTCTGGCGCCGAATGACTTTGTCCGCTCGTGGGTAAATGACAATGTCATGCCACGTATAGAAGAACTGATGGTGGAATTTACCGGCGATCATGCTACCCCTGGTATCTTGCTGGAGGTAGGTAGCCACCGTGAACGCATTAACGTTACTACGGATAGTGGCAGCTTTAATAACAAGGGCCACCATAAGGCCAGCTCGATAGAAAGTAGCGAGCCCGCCATACACGCCAGCCGGTTGAATAATGACTATACCTTCGAGGCCTTTGTCGACGGAAAATCTAACCAGCTGGCCCGTGCCGCCGCTATGCAGGTGGCTGAACATGCCGGCAGTGCCTATAACCCGTTATTTATCTATGGCGGGGTGGGATTGGGTAAAACCCACCTGATGCAGGCAGTAGGTCATCAAATCCTGAAAGATAAACCCAGTGCCAAGGTGATCTACCTGCACTCCGAGCGCTTTGTACAGGATATGATCAAGGCCCTGCAACATAACACCATTAGCGAGTTTAAACGCTTCTACCGTTCGGTAGATTGCCTGATGATCGATGACATCCAGTTTTTTGCCGGTAAGGAACGCTCGCAGGAAGAGTTCTTTCACACCTTTAACGCCCTACTGGAAGGCCAGCAGCAGATCATCATCACCTCGGATCGCTTCCCTAAAGAAGTGGAAGGGGTAGAGGAACGATTAAAATCCCGTTTTGGCTGGGGTTTGACGGTCGCTATCGAGCCACCGGATCTGGAAACCCGTGTGGCGATACTGATCAGCAAGGCTTCGCACATGAATATGGACCTCCCCAATGAGGTGGCCTTCTTTATTGCCAAACGCATACGCTCCAACGTACGAGAACTGGAGGGGGCACTAAAACGTGTCACCGCGCACTCGCGGCTAACCGGCCGTGCGATCGATATGGATTCCACACGCGATGCGTTAAAGGACCTGTTGGCGATCCAGGACAAACAGGTATCAATAGAGAATATACAGAAGACGGTAGCCGATTATTACAAGCTGCGCATAGCTGAGCTGCTGTCCAAGCGACGTACCCGCTCCATTGCCCGGCCGCGCCAGGTCGCCATGAGTCTGGCCAAGGAACTCACCAACCATAGCCTGCCCGAAATCGGCGATGCCTTCGGT
>JABURU010000309.1 GCA_014762485.1 Gammaproteobacteria bacterium
GCACTGAACCATCAAGTCGCGTTACCCGGCAGGCGATCGTCTCTGGAAACGTGGTATTTTGAGTCAATTTATCAAGCACAGTGTTTGTGGATGATTGCTCGATAATGTTTAAGTCATACTCCTGCATAAGCGTCGCCAGCATGTTCGCTGAAGCCGCCAGTCTGTCATCAAGCACCTGATTGACGTTGTTTTTTATGGTGAAGTACAACCATGGAGCGATACCCAGCCATAGAATACCGACCGTTAGCAATATAGAAAGCAGGAGTCTGTATCGTAAACTGCGCATTATGCTGCATCCGTTGCAAAATAATATCCCACACCTCGCTCAGTTCGTATCAGATCGTTGCCCAATTTCTTTCTGAGATTATGTATATGAACAGCGACTGCATTGCTGACCACACCTTCGTTCCAGCCATAGAGCCGGTCCTGTAGTTGTTCAGCGCTGATAACTTTACCCGGCTGTCTGAGCAGTGCCTCCAGTACGATCATTTCACTTTTTGACAATTTAACCGGAAAACCACTGACTTTTACCTGAGCCATGGCCGGGTCAAAAGTGATGCTTTTGTAGCTAAAGATGTTATCTGCACGCCCAACTGCACGCCTAACAATGGATTGAAGTCGTGCAATCAACTCGTCAAAGTCGAACGGTTTCGTGAGGTAATCATCTGCACCACGCGATAGACCGGAAACACGATCAGGCACTGCATCGCGCGCGGTTAAAATTAAAACTGGTGTCAGAATTTGTTTGCGGCGCCATTTGCTCAACAGGTCCATGCCATCTTCATCTGGCAAGCTCAGATCCAGAATCACTACATCATATTGGGCCAGTTGCACGGCCTGGGTGGCAGCCACGGCATCCCTGACCCAGTCGGCAGAATGGCTCAGCGCCTCTAGTCCCTGCCTGATACCGTCGCCCACAATTTCATTATCTTCAACAATCAATACATACATATTCGTTACCCGTCTATCTGTCTGATTATCGCTCACAAGATTAAGTGAATATTAGGATCACGCTAATACAGAGCTAATTTCCGCAACCTAGACTTTGCTTCGTCTCTGAAGATTTATTCGTGGTTTTAACTTATGTGGTTGGTGCAGTTCGCTCTCAAACGTCCCTTCTCCGTTGCCTCGATGGTACTGCTGATTATCGCTATCGGTATTTCAAGCTACAACAAACTAGCGGTTGATGTAC
>JABURU010000113.1 GCA_014762485.1 Gammaproteobacteria bacterium
CCGCTATGTAGCCTTTGCCTCGATGGCGAGTAATTTATTATCCCAGTCGGTTTCACGTCAGCGACATATCTATTTACTCGACCGCCAAACGGCCAGTATTACACTGGTTAGCCGTGGTGCGGGCAGCCCGGGAAATGGTCCCTCGTATATTCCCCAAATCAGTGCCAGCGGAAAGTTTATCACCTACTACACTTTCGCCAGTAATGTGGCATCGAATATGTCCGGTAGTAAACTGCAGGTGGTTCTATACGATGTAGAGCAGCAGGTGACGGAGCAGGTAAGTCGCAATGCCAGCGGTATCGAAGGCAATGACCACAGTATCGGTGGTATGGCGAGTGACGATGGTCGCTATGTCTCCTTTGTGAGTTATGCGTCAAACCTGGTCGCCGATGACGCTAATAACGCGGCGGACGTATTTTTACGTGATCGCCAAACCGGTGAGATGACGATCATCAGCCGAAGTGAGAGTGGTCAGGCGGGAAATGGTAACGTAGCGGGTATCCCGAATATCGATGCAGCCGGTCACTCGGTGTTATTTGTCTCCTATGCGAATAACCTGGTGATGGGGGATAGTAATGGCGTCGCTGATCTATATATCCATCAGAGCCTGCTCAATCTGGCCCCGGTTGCTAATGCAGGTGTCGATCAAACACTATCTTGTAGTGGTTCGCTTACCCCGGTTACACTTGATGCTTCAGCATCGTCTGATCCAGAAGGGGATGCGTTATCCTATGAGTGGATTGGCCGTTTTGGCCAGGCAAGTGGTGTGCAAGTCACCGTGCCATTGTCACTGGGGATTCACCAGATTGACTTGAACGTTATCGATACTCAATCCAACAGTGATCAGGACAGTGTAAACATAACGGTAGAAGATACCGTGGCGCCTGCTATTACAGGCGATACGTTCGTCAGGCTGGAAGCCGACAGCCGCTCTGGTGCTAGCCATCTACTGCAAACCAATGCGGTGGACAACTGTAGCGCGGTAGCCATGTCTGTTACCCCACACTTATCCATTTATCCTTTGGGTAATACCCAGGTTAATGTGTCTGCCAGTGACAGTAGTAATAATCGCAGTGAAAAACAGATCGATGTCGTGGTTGAAGATACCACTGTCCCGGTATTAACCACGCCCGCGGATATTCATGCTGAAGCCACAGAGGTGGAAAGTCGTGTAAACATAGGGCAGGCCAGCGCTACGGATATATTTGATGTTACGCTGAGCAATAATGCGCCAGTAGCGTTTCCTCTGGGTAATACCAGTGTGACCTGGGTGGCCAAGGACAGTAATGGGAACCGCAGTGCCGCGACACAAAATATTACCCTGGTGGATACCACGGCACCGGAGCTAACGGTACCGGCCGATATCGTCACCGAAGCTACCGCTGTAAACAGTCCGGTTGAACTGGGTTCTCCCCAGGTTAGTGACATTTTTCCAACCACTGTCAGTCATAATGGTCCAGCCGCCTACTCCCTAGGTCAGCATGTAGTTACCTGGACGGCCCGTGATAGCAGTGGCAATGAGGTCAGTGCGACTCAACAGGTTACGCTACAAGATACAACGGCTCCAACCGTACAGGCGATGGATATCCAGCTTGAAGCGACAGCGGTTCTAACTCCGCTGGTGCTCGCACAGCCTGCTGCCAACGATATATTCCCGATGACCTTTAATAATGATGCGCCTGCTGCATATGCATTAGGTATGACATATGTGAACTGGTTGGTGACCGACAGCAGTGGCAACCAGGCATCTGTTCAGCAACGTGTAATGGTTGTGGATACACGTGCACCGCAGATCACGGCTCCTGCCGATGTCGTTGTTGAAGCTCAGGGTGAGTTAACCAGTATAAACATTGGCCAGGCACAGGCTGATGACATCTTCCTGACACGTGTCTGGAGTAATGCACCCGCTTCTTATCCGCTGGGTACTACCGTCGTGACCTGGTATGCCGAGGATAGCAGCGGTAACCTTGCCTCTGCTACACAGAATGTTACCGTAGCGGATACAACTCCCCCCGAGTTTGTATTGGAGCAACTGAAAGAAAGTATCTGGCCGCCAAACAGAAAATTAGTTGAAGTGGCCCGTATTCACTCAATTACAGATAATTATGATGTGACACCGGCTGTAGAGATCAATGTCACAATGGATGAGGCTCAGCGTCAACGTGAGGAGCGTCGTCGAGATGAGCATAATCGCCACTCTGAATCAGAGCGCTTATCTTCGCAACAGGGTGAGGACAGCCATGAATACTCAGCACATGATTATCGTCATGGTGGATATCATGTATGGCGTGACCGCAAAGACTGGGAAGTGGAGCAGATAGGCGATGAATGGATTGTCTCGGTTCGTGCCAAGCTGCGTGGCAGATATCGTGAGCGTACATATACCATTAATGTTAATGTGACTGATAACAGTGGCAATCAGGCTAGCCGTGAAATGGTGGTGACCGTTGGTCGAGAGAAGCATCGCCACTAATACATGACTAATGCCGTTATCAAGTTATAATAAACAGCATGGTACGGCTGCCACACTATAAAAACATTCGTCTAATTGTCGCCCTGACAATCGTACTAATATTTTCTCTAAATGCCAGCGATCGGCTGGAAATTCCTTTCGTAAATCAGTTAGAAGCGTATGCATACGACGCACGGTTTCGACTAAATCTTGCTAGCGGACAGGATCCCCGAATTGTCATTATTGATATTGATGAAAAAAGCATCAGTGAGCAGGGGCGTTGGCCCTGGCACCGTAATAAACTTGCGGCATTAGTGGATAGCTTGAGCAAACATTACCGGGTCAGCATGATTGGCTTTGATATGGTGTTTTCTGAAGCGGATGATATTAGTGGTTTAAAGGTTATAGAGCAGTTACAGGATTCGGGTTTATATAAAGTTCCAGCATTGCGCATTGCGTCTGAAGAAATCTCAGATAGTCTGCAATACGATAGACAGTTTTCCCAAAGTATTGAACAACGGCCAGTTGTACTGGGCTTCTTTTTTCATCCATCCACTCAATCACAAAATGATGCTATTCAGCTGGGTCAGCTTCCTGCCCCGGTGAATGTTCAGTCTGCTTCAATGCTCGAACGTTTACCCTTGTCGGATGCAGGTGGTTATGGCGCCAATCTTCCTATATTACAACGCTCTGCTTTAGGTGCCGGGTTTATAGATATTCCGTTAATGGACATTGATGGCGTGATCCGTCGGGTCTCCTTATTGCAGCGATATCAGGGAAAAATATATCCAACACTAAGCCTGGCGATGCTACTGGCATTATTTGAAAATCCCCCCATTGAGCTGGTTGTAGAGCAAGGCTATGGCGAAGGCCGGCATGAGTTTGGCCTGGAGTCTATTAACATAGGCACCGGTTTCACTATCCCTGTAGATGAAACTGGGGCGGCCTTAATTCCATATCAGAGAAAATATCCTGCTTACCCCTATATATCCGCTACCGATGTCATTCATCAACGCGTTGAGAAATCGATCTTGGATAACACGATTGTACTTATTGGTACTACTGCGGCGGGCCTGCTGGATAATCGAAATACTCCGGTTCTCTCTACTCATCCAGGTGTGGAAGTGCATGCCAATTTATTAGCCGGTATGCTGGAGCAGAAAATCATGCATCAGCCGGCCTACTTGCGTGGGGTAGAACTCTTCTTGATCTTGATAATAGCCGCACTTCTACTTTATATCTTGCCCAGGCAGGGAGCAGGTGGCATGTTTGTCACTTCTACAGGCTTACTTCTATTATTGATATTACTGGATACATATATATGGAATGAGCAGCTTATAGTGCTGCCTGTAGCGAATCTGTTTTTTATGATTATTGCTTTGTATATATTTTATACTGCGTTTGGCTATTTCGTTGAGCATCGCTCCAAGCAACACCTGGCTCGTCTGTTTGGGCAATATGTGCCGCCTGAGATTGTTCGCCAGATGGATAGCTCTGATAGTGAAGACTATGCATTGCAAGGCGAAACCCGTTATATGACGGTGATGTTTATTGATATTAGAAACTTTACGCATTTATCCGATGAGCTGCCACCACAAAAGGTTGCCAGATTATTAAATATTTATTTAACCCATATGACTCAGATTATTCATCATCACCAGGGTACTATTGATAAATATATTGGTGATGCAATCATGGCGTTTTGGGGAGCACCTCTGCCAAATCCTGAGCATGCCCAATGTGCTGTTGAAGCTGCACTGGAGATGATGAAAGAATTAGACAGAATGAATCGCGACCTGGTGAAAGAGCAATTACCGCAGTTACAAATAGGCATGGGGATCAACACCGGCTATATGAATGTCGGTAATATGGGATCAAAATTCAGGGTCAATTATACGGTATTAGGTGATGCCGTAAATCTGGCCAGCCGTTTTGAAAATATGACCAAGTTTTATCACGCACCAATTATCATTAGTGAAGAAACATTAAATGCTACGGTTAATTTCGAAGCGCGAGTAATTGATACGGTTAAATTCACTGGTCGAGAAGAGAGTAGTGTTTTATATCAGCTTATCGGTAATAAAAATAAGCTGGATGTTGAAACACAGCAGAAGTTAAATGAGTATAATCTGGCATTAAAGTCGTATTATGATCAGGACTGGGAAAATGCACGCTCCCAGTTTGAGGCGCTTTATCATAAGTATGACGACGTTTTTTTATATCAAATGTATCTAGAGCGCATAGAGCAACTAGAGACACAACCTAAAAAAGAAGACTGGGATCATGTTTGGGTACATGGCAAGACCAAGCACGTAATCGAGTGATCATGCTCGAAGTTCTCTTCCCGTTAGCTCTATAAATAGATCTTCCAGTGTGCGCTCTCGTATACGTAGGTGCTCAAGATTAACATTCGAATTCAGTAGTTCAGCAATCGACTGGTTTACATC
>JABURU010000126.1 GCA_014762485.1 Gammaproteobacteria bacterium
CGACTGCTGGAACAGGGTCAGGTTGGGGGTATTCTCCAAAACCGAACGTCTGGCCTGCTTATACAACTGGCGATCGGCCTGGGCGCGGGTGGCGCGTACCGCCGGGCCTTTACTGGCATTGAGGGTACGAAACTGGATACCGGCGCGATCCGCTGCCTGGGCCATCAGACCGCCCAATGCATCCACCTCTTTCACCAGGTGACCCTTGCCGATGCCACCTATAGCCGGGTTGCAACTCATCTGCCCCAGTGTATCGATGTTATGCGTTAACAACAGGGTACGCACCCCCATGCGCGCTGCGGCCAATGCCGCCTCGGTGCCGGCATGACCACCACCCACAACTATGACATCAAATCGATCCTGATAACGCACGATATCCACACTAGTGAAAAATAGGCAGCAGATTGTACATGTTGGCTAATAATTAGCCAATTGTTTCCTCTGTCTGTTCAAAGATTCGCTGAATGATCGCCAGCATCTGTTGCCGCTCTATGGGCTTTTGCAGCTCACCAAAAATATTCAGTGATTTCATCTGCTCACGGCTGAGAATATCCTCGTAACCGGTGCACACCAGCACCGCCATTTTAAACCCCTGATCACGTAACTCCCTGGTCAGTTCGATACCACTCATCCCCGGCATTTGCAGGTCTGTGATCAATAGATCCACCGGCGTGGTATTCACCTGACAATAAGCCAGGGCATCATTACCACTGGTAAAGGCCCTGACATTGGCGCCATGCAAACGGAACATCTCCTGCATATAAGAGGCCACCGCCAGTTCATCATCTACCACCACTAGATGCCGGTTACTGAGTACCGCCAGCTCATCCTCTAGTGATGCTTGCTCTGCCGACCCCTGCAGCCCATCCTTAACAGGTATTAACACCCGCATGCGGGTACCATAACCAGGCTTTGTATCCAGCGTGATGTGTCCGCCGTTACCATGCACGATGCCCTGTACGGTAAACAAACCTATACCCGTGCCTTTGCCCTCTTCCTTGGTAGTAAAATAGGCATCGAAAATATGGCCAGCGGTCGCTTCATCCATACCCTGCCCACTATCCTCTACCGATATTTGAATGAACTCACCAGCAACCGGTTTGCCACATGCAGCACAGGTTTCACCCTCTATGTGCCTTTGTTCTGCCTGCACGGTTAGTCCTCCTACCCCCTGCATCGCACCACG
>JABURU010000247.1 GCA_014762485.1 Gammaproteobacteria bacterium
TCTCGATTTTAACCGTCTTCTGCACGCGCAGGTAATCGGCAACCACTTCCCAGATAGGACGCCCCGGGGCCTTGGAGCCAACGGTTGCCCAACCGGCTACCTTGTACTTCTTGCTGGCTTCAATCTTGGTGCCATCATCCAGGGTCATATCATCGATACGTTTGCCCATCTTCTGGGTAGGATCGATGGTGTAGTCCATACCACCTACGCGAACCATATCACCACCTTGCTGGTAGTATGGATCTTCGTTAAACAGGTTATCAGCCACGTCTTCCAGAATCAGCTTGATATCCGCGCCACTCATCTCACGCACATACGTCTCTGGGTAGGTCGTACAGGTCTGATCCATCACGTTGTCCATAGTAATAGTCTGACCTGGCAGTACTGAAGTACCCCAGCGGAAACCTGGTGACAGTGAAATCTGGGCATCGCCCACTTCACGTTGTGCATCACAAATAACCTGATCGAAGGTACCATTGAAGTTACCGCGACGGTACAGCAAGCCTTCGGAAACAGCCAGCTCTTCAGTCAGCTCATCCAGATAAGGTTTACGTACCTCCTCGATGTAAGAGGTCATTTCCTTGTCTGGCTCGATGTAGTTGGAGAAGATGGGTACCAGTTTGTAGTCATAACCCTGTACCTTGCCACCACGTACGTCGAACTGCATTACACCTACATACTTACCGTTAGAACCGGCGTTGGTCACCAGAGTCTGACCACCCTTGTTCTTAACGATAGTAGGAGCAGGGACACCATCATGGGTATGACCGCCGAAGATTGCATCAATACCACTGACACGGGAAGCCATCTTCAGATCCACATCCATACCGTTGTGGGAGATAACCACTACCACATCTGGCTTCTCATTCTCACGAACCTCATCCACCACACGCTGCATGGCGTCGTCGTTAATACCGAAGGTCCAGTCCGGAATGAAACGAGATGGATTAGCAATTGGTGTATAAGGGAAGGCCTGGCCTATTACGGCTACGCGGATACCACCAGCCATCTCTTTAATGGTGTATGGCTTAAAGGCACGACTACTATCTTCATCCCAGCCATCAAAATCAGAGAACTGGTAATCAAAGGCAGCATCGTCACGTACAAATACGTTTTGTGCGACAAAATCACCCTTAAAATCTTTAACATTCTTGATCACTTCGTGATCCATATAGGTGTATTCCCAGTGACCGGTCATCACGTCTACGCCCAGCAGGTTACAGGCACCAACCATGTCCTGGCCGCGGGTGTAATAAGCCGTACCGGAACCTTGCCAGGTGTCACCACCATCTAACAGCAGTGTGCTGTTGTCACCGTGAGAGGCACGCATCTGCTTAATAAAGGTACGCAGGTGGGCAAAACCACCAACCTTGCCATATTTTTCAGCTGCATTGGCAAAGTCCAGGTAGGTAAAGGCATGCTCTTCAATCCCCCCTTTTGGAATACCAAAATGGGCAAGCAGCTTATCACCAACCAGGTGAGGGGCTTTACCATAAGCACCACCTACACCCAGGTTAACGTTAGGCTCGCGGAAATAAATAGGATTTAACTGGGCATGCGTATCGGTAATGTGCATAAGAGTAACATTACCGGTTTTTGGAATGTTATACAGTTCTTTCGGGCCCTTGCCTGATTGCGTGTTCCCACCACAACCTGGCAGCATACCTGCTGCACCTGCAATGCCCATTAACTGGATAAACTGACGAC
Source organism: Gammaproteobacteria bacterium (assembly GCA_014762485.1). Taxonomy (GTDB): domain Bacteria; phylum Pseudomonadota; class Gammaproteobacteria; order Thiohalospirales; family Thiohalospiraceae; genus JABURT01. The sequence goes on from JABURU010000247.1 coordinate 1,708, forward strand.
GACTGATAGACATCTGAATATCTCTCCCTAAAGAGTTTATAAGTTTTTTCTATTGAGAGACCACACCCTGCTTTTAGCTGCACAGGCAAACCTCTGGACAGATCCCCCCTCTCATTGTTCGCTACTCTAACAGCCCAAATAGAATGTTAACAAGAGTAAATTGGGTAAAACGGGGGGAATTTGAAATGTTCGTTGAAAAGCGTCAAAAACCTTAACTTCTAATTGCTTTTTGCACACCACATAAAGTGTAAAATGCAATCAATATTAGTATTGTCTTATGCCTTTGCTGTACGCTGTGTCACTCGCTTTATAGAGGGAACTCTAGCCAGCAGCAACAACAGTAATACAAACGCATATAACAGTGGTTCGGTAAGGTCTTTTTTCACTAGCATCATAAAGTGAATCACCCCGGCAATGGCGATGAAATAAACACTTTTATGCAGTTTTTGCCAGCGGCGTCCACCTAGGCGGCGAATCATGCCATTGGTCGATGTTACTGCCAGTGGAACCAGGCATAAAAAGGCCAGCATCCCGATGGTAATAAATGGCCGCTTGATAATATCTTCCAGGATATCATCCCAGTAGAGATATTTGTCCAGGCCGATATAGATCGACAAATGAATAAAGGCATAGAAGAATGCGAAAAGGCCCAACATACGCCTGAAGCGCATCAGCTGCGCCTGCCCAGTAAGGTTACGTAAGGGAGTAAGTGCCAGGCCAATTAACAGAAAACGTAATGCCCAGTCGCCCGTATCGCGAATTAAGGTTTCCACAGGGTTAGTACCCAGAGCATTACTTAAAGCTCCTTGTAACAAGTTCGCCGCTGGAAATAGCGACAGACAAAATATAACAACTTTCAGATAACCTACGCCTTTAGGACTCATACAACCTTCCTAGAAATATTTTTGCAAGTCCATCCCTTTATACAGGTGTGCCACTTGCTCAGCATAACCATTGAACATCAAGGTATCACGCTTGCCCCATTCGCCGATACGACGTTCACGTCGCTGGCTCCAGCGCGGGTGAGAAACCTCTGGATTTACATTGGAATAAAAACCATATTCACGAGAAGAAGCCTTCATCCAGGTAGACTTGGGCATCGTTTCAACAAACTTGATTTTGACGATCGACTTAATACTCTTAAAGCCATATTTCCACGGCACCACCAGCCGAATAGGAGCACCGTTCTGGTTTGGCAATACTTCACCATACAGCCCCACTGCCATCAATGTCAGTGGATTCATCGCCTCATCAATCCGCAATCCTTCCTGGTATGGCCAGTCCAGTACACGCCCTTTCTGGTTTGGAAATTGTTCTGGATCCACCAAGGTCTCGAACATCACGTATTTCGCACGGGAAGTAGGCTCGAACTGTTTCAGCATCTCTGATAGTGAGAAACCCACCCACGGAATGACCATTGACCAACCTTCCACACAACGAAAGCGATAAATACGTTCTTCTAACGCATGGCGCTTAAGAACATCTTCAATATCTACGACTCCAGGTTTGGCACACTCCCCTTCTACCCGAATGCTCCATGGGCGGGTTCTTAGTGTGTGCGCCTTTCTGGCAGGTGCGTATTTACTCGTGCTAAATTCATAAAAATTATTATAGGTCGTGACATCCTTGTAGGCGGTTTTCTCCACATTTAAACGGTATGCATCAGGTGTGGTAAACGTTAATGCTTCACCACCATACCCTGCATGGGCATCTGGCAGGTGAGCTGCAATGCCAGCTCCCAGCCCCAATGCCAGAGACTGCTGTAAAAATTTTCGTCTTTGGTGGTAAACCCCTTCTTCGGTAATTTCAGAGGATGAAATGTCAGGTGGCCGTTTTATCAACATATTGATTCAACTCATTTGCTTTTCATGTTTATAGGATACAATACGAACCTCTGTATATATTAGATTCAATTTATCGGTTTAATTATGGCTTATTCATTTTTTCGTTCACTTCTTTTTCGACTCGATGCCGAGACTTCCCATCATCTGGCCTTGCTTGGAATGAAATGGTTACATCGACTTGGGTTATTAAGCCGAATATTTCCCAAACCAGCGCCAAAGGTCACTCAGTTATTGGGTATGCAGTTAGAAAACCCGGTAGGACTGGCTGCAGGGCTGGATAAAAATGGCGATTATATCGATGCGCTAGGTGCGCTGGGGTTTGGTTTCATCGAAATTGGCACCGTCACACCGCGACCACAACCGGGCAATCCCAGACCGCGACTGTTTCGCCTGCCTCAGGCAGAAGCAATTATTAACCGTATGGGTTTTAACAATAAAGGGGTTGATCATCTTATCAACCAGGTAAAGAAACGTCGTTATAAAGGCATACTGGGTATAAATATCGGCAAGAACTTTGATACCCCGATTGAGAATGCCGTCGACGATTACTTACTCTGCCTGCAAAAAGTTTATCCGTATGCAGACTATGTCACGATCAATATTTCATCACCTAATACGGAAAATTTACGTCAGTTGCAACAACAGGATGAGCTGAGAGACCTGCTCACCGCGATCAAGGCTGAGCAAAAACTCCTGCATCAACGCTACCATCGTTATATCCCTGTACTAGTCAAAATCGCACCAGACTTATCTGAACAGGATGTCACGAATATAGCGGAAATCATTAATGAACTGGGGATTGATGGTGTCATTGCCACCAACACAACAATTTCTAGAGAGCAGGTGCAAGGACTTGCACATGCGCAGGAGCATGGTGGCCTTAGCGGTAAACCGGTAAAATATAACTCCGATAAGGTACTTTCCATGTTAGCGACACAGCTAGCGAAAGAAATCCCGATCATCGGTGTTGGTGGAATATCCTCTGCCCAAGATGTAAGAGATAAATTTAGTAAGGGTGCTCAGGCGGTACAAATATATAGTGGCTTTATCTATCGGGGCCCTGAATTAATTCACGAAGCAGTAGATGCCTGTTCACGATAATCCACTGCGTCTGAGATTACGAGTAGCCATGAAATTGATGATGGTAATTGCCATCATCGGTTTCTTTTACCCCTTACTATCCTCACTATCTATAACGAATGATAAAGAACAACTCATCGTTGAACTTGATAGCATCAAAAAAGGTGATAGTGTCACTTTAAGCGCAGGCCGGCATAACATTATCGTATTGCATTTAAATTCATCTATGCTTACATCGTTAACCGATACTTCTGAACAAATAC
>JABURU010000275.1 GCA_014762485.1 Gammaproteobacteria bacterium
ATAATACCGCCCGGATTGAGATGGTCTTTTGCCTCTGCCAGCATACGACGCACAATATCCAGACCATCTAGCCCGGCGGCTAGTGCCATCTCCGGCTCATGGCGAAATTCATCGGGCAGGGATTCCATATCCTCGACATCGACATAGGGCGGATTGCTAACGATGATGTCATAACGCTCAGACGGAAGGTTTTCAAACAGGTCGGACTGCACCAGCCTTACCTGTTCTTCCAGTTCATAACGTCCAACATTGATCTCGGCAACCTTTATTGCATCATCGGATAACTCGGCACCATCGACCTCGGCCCAGGGCATCGCCTCGGCACAGGCTATCGCGATACAACCACTGCCCGTACACATATCCAGTACTCGTGCCACTCCATCTGGATCGATCCACGGTTCAAACTGTTTCTCGATTAACTCGGCAATGGGTGAGCGCGGGATCAACACCCTGTCATCGACATAAAATGGCATACCCATAAACCAGGCTTCATGCGTTAAGTATGGTGCCGGTAACTTGGTCTCAACACGCTTCTGCAACAGTGTCGTTGCCGCTTTCTTCTCCACATCGGTGAGGCGCGTATCGAGATAGCTGTCGGGAAAATCCGGCGCCAGATGCAGTGCATGCAACACCAGGTAAGCGGCTTCATCCAGGGCATTGGTGGTACCGTGCCCATAAAACAGGCCTGCCTGGCTAAACAGGCTGGTACCCCAACGAATGTGGTCACGTATGGTCTGTAGCTGGCTGGTTGGCAACTCTTTACTCATTACGATACCTACTCTTTCACTGTTTATGTGAGATGTGCCAACAACGATGAATTTTCTTATTACGAAAATCTTCCGGCACGGTCTTGTGGCTGATCTCTACTATTTCATACCAGTCATGAAGCGTCTCTTCCAGCTGAAACTTTCGGAAATTATTGGAAAAGAACATCTCGCCATCGGTGCTCAATAGTTTCATGCACTGATGTATCAGCCATGGATGATCACGTTGTACATCGAGGATACCGACCATCTTCTTCGATTGTGAAAAAGTTGGCGGGTCCAGCATAATCAAGTCGTATTCATGATCACTGTCCAGCTCATCACGAATAAAATTAAATACATCATCAAGCACCAGTTTATGCTGGTGCTTGTCCATACCATTGAGGTCAAAGTTGCGCCGACTCCACTGCTGGTAAGTATTGGACATATCAACCGTCACACTATCAGTGGCACCGCCGGCCGCGGCATACACGGTAAAGCTGCCGGTATAGGCAAACAGGTTTAAAAACCGTTTGTCCTTTGCCGCTTCCTGCACCATACGACGGGTATTGCGGTGATCCAGAAACAGGCCGGTGTCCAGGTAGGTATCGAGGTTGACCAGAAACTGGTGTCCTTGCTCTTCGACTATGAACTCCCGGGCACTGGCATCTTCATCCTTTTCATATTGCTCGTCACCTTTTTGCCGCTTACGTAACTTGCCGTGTATCACCGACTCTGGCACTTGTAGCACCTCGGCGGTAGCAGTGATGACAGACTGCCACCAGGCCTGATGTTCGGCCTCGGTGGCTTCCCAGCGGCTGGCGTACTCCTGCAGATGCACATGTTCGCCATAGATATCCACCGCGACCGGGTACTCGGGGATATCCTGATCATAGATACGGTAGCAGCTCAAACCCTGACGGCGAGCCCATTTGCCCCAGTGCTTGGCATTCTTCCCCAGCCGATTGATGTAACTCTGGATCTCAGCCATAGAGCTTAACTGGGCTTCTTGGCATGCTTGGGACGAAAGACCTTGCAAACCGACTCATCGGACTCCAGGTAAGGGCCTTCTATTAAATCCACGCAGTAAGGTACTGCAGGAAACACAGCGTTCAGGCAATCATCGATCGCCGAGGGTTTACCCGGCAGGTTGATGATCAAGGATTGACCACGAATACCTGCGGTCTGGCGTGACAGGATCGCGGTCGGTACAAATTTAAGCGACTCCTGACGCATCAACTCTCCAAAGCCTGGCATCATCTTGTCGCACACCGCCTCTGTTGCCTCGGGCACGATATCTCGTACGGCGGGACCGGTGCTGCCGGTGGTTACTACCAGACAGCAACCCTCATCGTCACAGAGTTCCTTAATTGCGTCCTCTACCTGGTCCTGCTCATCGGGTACCAGGCGTTTCACCGCCTCCCACTCTGAGGTTAACGCCTTTTCCATCCAGGCGACCATCGCGGGACCACCCAAATCCTCATATTCACCACGGCTGGCGCGGTCAGAAATGGTAACAAAACCGATACGTGCTTTTTCAGAACTCATTGAAACAATCCGGACTATCTATTTGAAAACCCACATTATACGCCTGATGGTAAAAATTTACCTTCGAATATGACTCAAGAGTCTCGCGCTCAGGACGCTGATCCTGTTAGACAATTTAGATGTATTCCTGGGAGAGTGTTATGGATCAGGTCACGCTGTCTGGCAGTGAATTAAGAATGCAGATCGCTGATAAGCAAGCAGCCCCGCCACACCAGCAACGATTTGAGGTGCCTGGTCGGCCTCAAGCTGAAATCCACCGACCTGAAAGTGCTCCTGGACGGATCCCGGTGCCCGCAGAAACGAGCGCTGAAGATAATGGCACGGATATTATCGAAACCATCGATCAGCAAAAGCAAGGCGATATCAACTATCAAATTGTACAAAAAGTATTTGAACATCACGGCCATTCAACCGCCTCCCCCACCGCATCCAGAACACAAAATAATGCCCAAAAAAGTCCTGCTGTCACAACCGAGAGTGAAATAAGCCAACACCTGGCACCGGAAGTTGAGACTGAGGTCAATATCAATACCCTGATGGCAGAGGGCAAAGCATACATCCAGCGACTTGAGCGTGAACAACAGGAAAAAACCATGCCTCGACGCAGTGATCCGTTAATACTGGATCTTGATGGCGATGGTATAGAAACCAGTGGTGTATCAAACGGCAGTCACTTTGATATCACAGGCGATGGAATTAAAGAGCAGGTCAGCTTTGTCAGTGGCGGTGATGCATTTCTTGCTATAGATAAAAATGGCAACGGTATCATTGATTCTGGCAGGGAATTATTTGGCGACCAACTGGGAGATGCCAATGGCTTTGAGGCTTTAAAACACCTGGATAGTAATCATGATCAAATCATTAATGCCCTGGATACTCAATGGCAACAGTTACGCCTGTTTAGTTTGAACCAGGATGGCAGTCAGCAAATACGTGAACTGTCTGCAGAAAATATCCAGTCGATACAATTAACCTATCAACAAACCGCTGAGGAAATTAGCGAAAGTGATGTTATCGCGCAAACTGGCAACTTCACTCGCGATGATGGTAGTGAATCAATGGCAGCGGATATCCTGCTTGGCTTTCGAGGCGTCACATAAACACTAAACATAATCCTTAAGCCTCACCGGAACCCGCTTACTACCCCAAACACCATGCTCGGCCTCAAATACACCGGCGCATACGGCTCCACACTTCTGGCAGTGGCCGCTGGCATCAAGATTCCATTCGAATAGCTCATACCAGTCTCTACCGATAACGACCTCACCACACTGGTGGCAATAGGTACTTTGTCCTGATTTATCATGCACGTTGCCGGTATAGACATAATGCAAGCCATTTTTAATCGCTATATCTCGTGCACGCTCTAGTGTCGATGAGGGGGTTTCGGGTACATCCAGCATCTTCCACTCGGGGTGGAATGCGGTAAAGTGCAGAGGCACATCGACTCCCAGCTCATTTTTGACCCATAGGCTTAATTCATCTAATTCCTGATCAGAATCATTCTTCCCCGGGATCAACAAGGTCGTGATTTCCAGCCACACATCCGTTTCATGCTTTATGTATTTCAGTGTATCGAGTACATACTGTAAATGCCCACCTGTTAGCTTGTAATAAAAGTCCTCGGTGAAGGCCTTTAGATCGACGTTAGCGGCATCCATGTATTGATAGAATTCCGCTCGCGGTTCAGCACAGACATAACCCGCGGTAACCGCCACATTTTTAATGCCATATTTGCGACACTCTTTGGCCACATCGATCGCATATTCATGGAAAATCACCGGATCGTTATAAGTATAGGCAACACTACGACAGTCCAGCGCTTTGGCCGCCATCGCAATCGTCTCTGGACTGGCTTCATCCGCCAGGGTATCCATTTCACGAGACTTACTGATATCCCAGTTCTGACAAAATTTACAGGCCAGGTTACAGCCTGCCGTGCCAAAGGATAATACCGGTGTACCCGGTAAAAAGTGGTTTAACGGTTTTTTTTCTATCGGGTCAACACAATAACCGCTGGAGCGACCATAGGTTGTCAGGACGATCGCCCCGCCTTTGTTACCACGGACGAAGCATAATCCTCTTTGTCCCTCATGCATCTTGCAATAGCGAGGACACAGATCACATTGCACACGCCCATCCTCCAGTACGTGCCAATACCTGGTAGCGACCGTTTGACCAAAGTCTTGCGCAGTATCATTCATCACAACCACTCCCTGTTATTTATATCTTGGTCTAAATAAGCCAGGTTGCAAGTATTCACGACACGCTATACTTCTAGTGAGAGCATTTATTGATGGAAACCCCAATGAACTCTGTCCACCAAAACATTCGGCGTGCTGTTGTTGCCGGTATGTTTTACCCTGCTGAAGCGGCTGAATTACAACAACAGGTTGATGAATTATTGACGCAGGCGAGTGATTTTGAGGCCAATCCCACGGCCATCATTACCCCACATGCAGGCTATATCTATTCCGGCCCTGTAGCCGCCAGCGTTTATAAAATCATTCCGCGACATCAACAGAGGTTTCACCGAGTCGTTTTACTCGGCCCATCTCACCGGCTTAGCTTTAATGGTATGGCGCTGTG
>JABURU010000344.1 GCA_014762485.1 Gammaproteobacteria bacterium
CTTTTAATTTTACCCCAGCGTCAATGGCATCTTTCATATAGTCATATACACTACGAGTACTGCCTTCCTGTACATACAGGTTCTCTGGAATGCCCTTTTTCGCTAACTCCCCTGCTCTACCTGTCAGCACGATTTCCACCTCATAATTCATAGCCGCTGCAACCGTGGCCTGAAAGAATGGGGCGCCCAGTTCTGATGGATTAGACGGATCCGTATTAACCATAACAATCAACAACTTATCAGCCATAACAGGTTCCATGTGAGTGCAGTGAGATACAACAGATTATAGATAGAGAGCTGATCGAAAACCAGAACATTAAGGTATCAGGTGGTGAAAACGAAGCTGGTTCTCTATACGCCTAACGGCATTGCCACCCTCTTCAATCATTTCATTTGCTCGATGAAAATCCAGCATGTCTATGTTTGATAATTTGGGAGTGATAAGAATATCGGGAGGATCGCCGGCCATGCGACTGCGACTAATACGTAACTGCATAATATTCAGACTCATCGATAAGACCTCCATAATGGAAGGCACCTCATCACGGTTTTCCATCAAGGTCTTGCCTACATCGCTGGGCCAGTATTTTTCTTTAAACTGTTTTAGTTTATGAATCAAACTTGGGTCATCGTTGTGAATATTATCTGTGCTGGTCTTGTGTAAAGTTGTCTCTTTCCACATTAATGTCGCATTTAGATCTACGGCAATTACAATGTCAGCACCCATCGCCCGGCATAACGATACAGGTATAGGATTTACCAGGCCACCATCGACCAACCAGCGCTCATCATGTTTTACCGGGGTAAAAAGACCAGGCATCGAGGCTGAGGCTCTGGCCGCCGTTAATAATGAGCCTTCTCGTAACCACACTTCTAAACCTGTGTTCATATCGGTAGCAACACTGCCAAAAGGCTTTTCTAATTCCTCTATATTTTTATCATAGAAATGAGCATGTAAAAACTTAAAGAGTTTTTTCCCAGTAATAAATCCGCCTTCAAGAGAGATATCGAAATAACTAATGACATCGTGCCACTGAAGCTCTCTTACCCAGGCTTCCAACTCATTCAGTTTGTTATCTGCATAGGCTGCCCCGACCAGGGAGCCTATAGAGGTTCCTGAGATAATATCCGGCTCTATGCCGCGCTCATTTAATGCATTAATCACTCCGATATGTGACCAACCTCGGGCAGAACCACTTCCAAGTGCCAAACCAATTTTAGGTTTTCGATGCCTCATGCGCTTCCCTCTGGGGATCTTTTAAGTGAATAGTCGATGTAGGGAATGCAATTTCTGCATTATGTTGGCGGATAATTTCCTCTACTTTAAGCAATACATCTTGCTTGATTTCATGATAATGCGACCAATTAGTAATGCGGGTAAATGTATATATAAAGAAATCCAGAGATGATGGTGCAAACTTGTTAAAGTTCACGATCAATGTTTGTTCGTTATCAATCTCAGGATGTTCTATTAGCATCGCTTTTACATTTTCGATAATCTCTCTCACTTTTTCAGCATCATTATAGCGGACACCGATGGTTTCATAGATACGTCGATGGGTCATACGTGAGGGATTTTCTACAGCAATGTTTGCAAAGGTGGCGTTGGGTATATAAAGCGGTCGTTTTTCAAATGTACGAATACGGGTTAAACGCCAGCCGATATGCTCTACATAACCTTCAATATCGCGATCAGGTGAGCGTACCCAGTCACCTACTTCAAATGGTCGATCAAGATAGATCATCAGGCCACCAAAGAAGTTTGCTAATAGATCCTTGGCGGCAAAACCCACCGCGATGCCACCGATACCACCAAATGCCAATACACCAGAAACACTAAAGCCCAGGGTTTGTAGTGTCACCAGTACCGATGTAATCACAATAGAGACACGAATTAATTTGCTAACCGCATCGGCTGTAGTGATGTCTACTGGTTTACCTTTTGCTTCACCTTTAACAACAACATTAGACTGAACATTATTTACCAGCCGAAGCAGGAACCAGGACAGCAAGGTAATAATACCAATGTCACGTATAGGGCTTACCGCCTCAAATATAGGGGCTCCCGTTTTTAAGCCGATAATATAAGCAGCAAAACTGATACCGATTAACCAGATCAGTATACTTACGGGACGACGTATGGCATCGATAAGAGCATCATCCCAGACTAGGTCAGTAGTCTGGAAGCGCTGATGCAGACGATTTAATATACGTTTCTGGAAAAAATTAATGACTAACGTGGCAAATACGACGATAAAAATCTGGATATACCAAAGACTTTCTTTAGCAAGCAAATCTATGTCTGGTAGTAACAGGTTTTCCACTATATATATCCTAGGAGAAATTTAAATCCAGTGTTGGCTCTTCTTGTAATGACTCAATTAAGGAGCGAGCCTGTTGCCAGCGAGGGTTACGATGTAATTCGCTTGGTGTGATTTTATGGCGCCCATGCATGCGGGCCAGGCGCATATGGCTGACAGGATCGGATTCAATTTTTATATTGTCCAGTACCTCGGCCGCCGCTTCAGGGTTATTGCAGACCAATGCCATATCACAACCGGCGGTAAATGCGGCCATCGCGCGTTCAGGAAAGCCTCCAGCCACGACAGCCCCCTCCATACTTAGATCATCACTAAAGATTACGCCCTGAAAGCCCAGTTGTTTCCGCAATACTTCCTGTAGCCAGTAGCTGGAAAATCCAGCAGGATGCTTGTCGACCTTACTATAAATAACATGTGCTGGCATGATGCCGGCAAGACCGTTATTGGCCAAACGTGAAAATGGGATCATATCCCGGCTATAAATCTCGTCAAGCTCACGTGTATCTTCTGGGATGGCGACATGTGAATCTGCCGCTACATAGCCGTGCCCAGGGAAGTGCTTACCTGTCGCGGCCATGCCGGCTTCTTGCATGCCCTGTATATAGGCATAGCTGATATCGGCAACAACTTCGGCATCAGAATGAAACGCCCTGTCGCCTATGATTTCACTCTTGCCATAATCCAGGTCTAATACAGGAGCAAAACTGAAATCAATATCCAGTGCACGTAATTCACTAGCCATTAACCAGCCATGTTCGCGTGCCATTTTTTTGCCCAGGCTTTTGTCCTTATTATAGACGCTGCCTAATTTACCAATGGCCGGTAAGATACTAAAACCATCACGGAAACGTTGTACACGTCCTCCTTCATGATCTACACAAACCAGTAACTGTGGCTCACGTATGGCGTGAATCGAGTTTACTAGCTGTGCTATTTGCTCAGGGCTTTCGTAGTTGCGAGTAAACAAAATCACTCCACCGACCAATGGATGTGACAGCATCTCACGCTCTTCGCTCGTGATTTCTGTACCTTTCAAATCAACCATGACTGGCCCGAGTGACATGTTTCCCCCTATTTACTGATTAGTACACGCGTATGTGGTTCGATTAGATCGTATAGCTGGATAATATCCTGATTGCGCATCCTAATACAGCCATGCGAGGCCGGTATCCCCATCGGTTCCGTATCCGGTGTGCCGTGGATATATATGTACCGTCGCATAGAGTCTACCTTGCCTAACCGGTTCTTACCGGGCTCTAGCCCGCTGAGCCATAATATCCGTGTCAGAATCCAGTCTCGTTCAGGGTACTGTTTTGCCAGTTCAGGAGTATAAATTTCACCGGTATAGCGACGAGCAATAAAGACACTGTTTTCATCACAGTTGTGACCAATTTTGGCACGAACCTGGTGCCAGCCTGTGGGAGTGCATTCTGAGCCGAAGAGCTCACCTGGACCATTTGTGGCAGAGGAAATAGTCGCTTTAAAGATAAGCTTATCGTTAGAGAGCAATCGTAGTGACTGCTCTGAAATATCAATATGAATATAGGTTTTCGTGTCTAATTCTTGACTTGCCATGTTTTGTAAGGCTCTTTTACCAGGCAAACATTGTAGTAGCGAGGATCGTTTGAAACTTCTTCAGCTATCCAGTCAGGTTTTACGAAGCTCTCGTTCTCGTGCTCTAATTCTATCTCTGCAACCAGCAGCCCATCATTATCACCATGAAATACATCGACTTCCCATTTATGTCCTTCAAACGGGACCAGATAGCGAGTTTTCTCGATTAACGGCGATTCGCATAAATTGTCTAGCAACTCTTCCGCTTCGGCGAAGGGAATCGAATATTCGTATTCACTACGACGTATGCCTAGTGTCGCACTTTTAATATTTATATTGGCTCGCTTACCTTCTATACGAACACGAACCGAGGCTTTTTCACTCCCCACTAAGTAGCCCTGACGAAAAAGGGTGCCATTATCGGCACCCTTTTTCCATTGTTCACCACGGATAAGAAATTTTCGTTCAATCTCCGTGGCCATTATTTTAAGTCTTCCCCCAGTACCAAACGAAGATCGACATCAAATGCCAGATCGGCTTTTTTCAGTACCGTTTGGTTCTTTGGCAAAGCATGTCCCAGTTTTACTGCTTGCTTGTCGAAACCTTTTTGATAATACACATGGCTGGTTTTTAAACGCTTTTTCGCTACCGTTGTGCGTACAATATGGTAGCCCTTCTTTTTCAAGTCCTTGGCAATACTTTCATGGAGCTTTGGGTTACTGGAACGGTTGATGATCTCAACCGCAAGCCCCAATTTACCCTTACCAGCCTGTTTCATTTGGGCGCGTTGCTGGTAGACCATGCCAATGATCTTTTTATGCTCTTTACGCAACGAGGCCATCTTCTTTTCGATGCCATCAACGCGAGCATCATAGGTAGGCAAATCGGTTTCATAAAGATAATTATAACGCTGGTCAACCAACTCAAGTGCACCATCTTGAGCGCCTTGCGAGGTGATTCATTCGTCGACTCGGTTATTAAGTTCAATAA
>JABURU010000149.1 GCA_014762485.1 Gammaproteobacteria bacterium
AGATGTTTATAAGATACAGGGCGGACAATCGACTGGCGTGCCTCATCACTGCGCATGCCGTGCAGGTCCAGCTCGGCTTCTACAGGATAATGACCCTTGCGCAACTTTTTCATTACGCTGTGCTGAATGCCATCACGTGAAAAGTTGAGCACATCGCCGGTCTCGACCTGATCAATCGCCATCTCATCTGACATCATGTCGGCAAAGCTCATATCATCCGTTATTTCACGGGATTGCCTGTGGGCGGGTATCGCAGGTCGTTGATGCACTACCTTATCTGGCGGCTGCATCTGTGTGACACCTTTCATGGCATCGCGGAATAGGGTGATATCATCATCACTGATGTCACCAGAGTTTTTTTTGCTCATAAAACGTGCTTCTTGAGGTAACTCGACTTGTGGCTTGAGGGCGACTTCCATACCATAATACTATGAATATCTTAATTAGTAATGATGATGGTTATCTGGCACCCGGTATCAGGGCGTTAGCCGATGGGCTAGGCGAGCTGGCGAATATCACGGTGGTTGCACCGGATAGAAACCGCAGTGGTGCCAGTAACTCCCTTACCCTGGAAACTCCACTGCGCAGCCATACTACCCATGATGGCTATATCTATGTGGATGGCACACCAACGGACTGTGTCCACCTGGCGATCACTGGTCTATTGCAAGAAGAGCCCGATATGGTGGTATCAGGGATCAATGCCGGTGCCAACCTGGGAGATGATGTGTTGTACTCTGGTACGGTGGCGGCGGCCATGGAGGGGCGCTTTCTTGGTTTCCCTGCCCTGGCGGTGTCGCTGGCTGGCCAGGAATTGAAGCACTACGATACGGCTGTGGTCGTGGTTCAGCGTATGTTGAAGCGTTTACAAACCCATCCCCTGCCTTCGGATACGATATTAAATATTAATGTCCCTGATGTGCCTGAGTCCCAGCTCAAAGGTATGCAGGCGACCCGACTAGGACATAGGCATAAAGCTGAGCCGGTGGTGAAAATGAAAGATCCACGTGGCCGCGATATCTATTGGGTAGGTCCCGCCGGGGCTGAGCAGGATGCCGGGCCGGGTACCGATTTTCATGCAATTCGTAATGATTGTGTTTCGATTACCCCGTTGCACATCGACCTGACACACCACCGCGCACAAGAAACATTGAGCAGCTGGGTCGGTAAGCTATGAGTGCCGCTTTTGAGCAGCATAAAGGGATAGGCATGACTTCCCAGCGCACCCGTGATCGGTTGGTGCAGCGGTTACAGGAAGAGGGAATAAAGAACATAGAGGTCCTGGCGGCAATTAGCCGCACGCCCAGGCATATTTTTGTTGACGAGGCTCTGGCGACTCGTGCTTATGAGGATACGGCCTTACCCATTGGCTTTGGACAGACGATTTCACAACCATATATCGTTGCCCGGATGACCGAGGTGTTACTCCAGGAAGGACCTTTGCAAAGCGTGCTTGAAATTGGTACAGGCTGTGGTTACCAGACCGCGATTCTATCTCAGCTGGTTGGTGAAGTCTGTTCAATTGAGTACATTCCCGAGTTAGCTAAACGTACACAAGCACTGTTACGCGAGTTGCAGCTAGACAATATACACACCAGGATCGGCGATGGTTGGCAAGGCTGGGCAGAAAAGGCGCCCTTTGATGCGATAATTGTGACCGCCGCCCCGGATGAGATACCGCAAAACCTGTTACAACAATTGGCGGATAATGGTCGTATGGTGGTTCCGGTGGGCGGTGAGGGGGATGTTCAGCAGTTAATGCTGGTAACCCGTCATGGCGATGAATTTGAAGAAGAAATATTAGACCAGGTACTGTTTGTACCGATGGTAAAGGGGAAGAAATGAAGCTGTTTTCTGCCTTGTATGAGCGAGTGATGCGCTGGGCGGCCCACCAACATGCGCCATGGTACCTGGGTGGGCTCAGTTTCGCAGAGTCCTCATTTTTCCCTATCCCGCCTGATACCATGCTGGCGCCCATGTCGTTGGCCAAACCGAAAAAGGCCTGGTCATTTGCCCTTATCACCACGGTGACCTCGGTAATCGGAGGCCTGCTGGGCTATGTGATAGGGGCGTTTTTCTTTCCCTATGTCGAGCCGATATTACATAACTATCATCAATGGGATAAGTTCTTACTGACACAAGCGTTATTCAATGAATATGGCTTTTGGTTTATTTTTATCGCCGGCTTTACGCCGATACCATATAAGCTCTTTACCATCAGTGCTGGCGTATTAAATATGGCAATCATCCCATTTGTTATGGCTTCGTTGGTGGGACGCGGGGCGCGATTTTTTCTCGTCGCGGGCCTGATGGTCGCCGGAGGCGAGCGAATGGAAAAGGTCTTGCGGAAATGGGTTGATATCGCCGGTTGGCTGGTGGTTGTCATCATACTGATAGCTTATTTGCTAACCTCACCATAGTTAGAGTGGACCTGGAGAAATGAGAGCAGCGGTTTCCCTTTTGTTATTGATGGCACTACTGGCTGGCTGCAGCGTTACTGGTTCGCTATTTAATGGCGATAGAACCACATACCTATATAAACACCAGCGCTATCACACCGTAGAAAAAGGTGAAACCTTATACTCCATCGCCTGGACGTATGGTTACGACTACAAGACGGTAGCTGGCTGGAATAAGATAAACCCCCCGTACATTATCAGTCTCGGACAACGTATTAGAGTAGCGCCGCCGCCAGAAGTGTTAACCAGTCGTACAGATCAAAATAGTGCAAAAGAAAAAGCATGGAGTGGTAATAGTAAAAAGGGCAACTGGTCACAGAAAAAAAGTAAAAAGATTGTAAAAAATAGAACTGAAAACGATGAAACCATTAGTTGGCAGTGGCCGGTTAGGGGTAAAGTGATTGATACCTTCTCTGCATCCGACAGGGGCGTGAAGGGCGTCAATATATCAGGACCGTTGAATCGAGAGATTCACTCGGCCGCTTCTGGAGAAGTGGTATATAGCGGGACGGGACTCCGGGGATACGGAAGGCTCGTCATAATTAAGCATGATAATATCTTTTTGAGTGCTTATGCCCATAACAACAAGTTACTGGTGAAGGAAGGAGAGAGGGTAAAACAAGGCCAAAAAATAGCGACGATGGGAAGTAGTGGCACCGATAAGGTGATGCTGCATTTTGAAATTCGCAAGGATGGAAGGCCAGTTGATCCTCTTAGATACCTACCCAAAAGGAGCTTGTAGTCTGTGGGCTTAGCGAAGCAGGGAGAAAGACCATGGCAGTTACTGAGAATGTGGACGGAAGTCAGGATGAGGTAGAAACCGCAGCAGTGGTTGAGAGTGAGAGCATTGTTGACAAAACCGACAATGAAGAAACCTCGGAAGGTTCAAAGAAATACTCTGCTGGCAGCATCCCGGATAGCCAAGTCGATGCAACCCGCCTTTATTTATCTGAAATTGGGTTTTCCCCACTCCTTAGCGCAGAAGAGGAAGTTTACTACGCACGTCTGGCCCAAAAGGGTGAAGAGAGCGGTCGTAAGCGTATGATTGAAAGTAACCTCAGGCTGGTTGTGAAGATTGCCCGCCGCTACCTCAACCGCGGACTGCCTCTTTTAGACTTGATTGAAGAGGGTAACCTGGGCCTGATACGCGCAGTAGAAAAGTTCGACCCTGAGCGAGGGTTTCGTTTCTCTACCTACGCTACCTGGTGGATACGCCAGACCATAGAACGGGCCATCATGAACCAAACCAGAACGATTCGTTTACCGATTCATGTGGTAAAAGAGATCAATACCTACCTACGCACCTCGCGCAACCTGGCTCAGCAGCTGGATCATGAACCCAGTCATGAAGAGATTGCCAATGAGCTGGATAAACCGATTGAAGATGTGAAACGCATGTTTGGTCTGAATGAACGTGTGGCCTCGGTGGATGAGCCGATGGGCAAAGATGCCGACAAGTCTTTACTCGACTCGATTGCCGATGAAAACATCATCGACCCCTCGCAAATCCTGCAGGATGATGATGTCAAAAGTCATATCGGCATCTGGTTGCACCAGCTGAATGATAAGCAACGCGAAGTGGTGGAGCGTCGTTTCGGTTTGAACGGCTATGATATTGCGACGCTGGAAGAGGTAGGGAATGAGATTGGCGTGACGCGAGAGCGAGTTCGCCAGATCCAGATTGAGGCATTAAAGCGCTTACGTGAAATTCTTGAAGGGGAAGGCTACTCAGAAGACGCGCTGCTACACTAAAGAGGCTCTGCTGGCCTCTAACTGGAGGCCAGCAACATCGCTGCAATCACCTGGCGACCTTCAGCAGAAAGAATATTAAAGGTACGGCACGCCGCTGCCGTACTCATCATTTCCACTCCTATACCCAGGCGATAAAATGGCGCCAAAACCTCTTGTTTGGGAAAGCGAGTGATCTGGCCGCAGCCTAGTAACACAACCTCGGGTTTTGCCTGCAAAATTTCATCGAAATGCTCACTACCTAGTTGCTCAAAGCTATCTACGGGCCATCGACGATAGTAGTCCAGTCCAAGGACCAAATGGTGAGAGATCGTTTGCTGTTTGCTGGCGCTTTCATCAGCCAGTTGAGGTGGAACCAGTAGTGTGAAGCCCTGATCATCATATTTATGAATCAGATAGTAGCCAAAATTGGTATCTAAACTGACTTGCATGTCGACTCCCGCTTATTTTTGTTTAACAGACACGGTAGAATAGCGGTCTAAATTGACACGCATGCTGTGCATCACTAATGTTAGCAGCTTTCCCTCATTTAGGTCGAAGTATCATGTTCGGACTTCGAACTGGTTACGTGTCGACCTGATAAAGTATA
>JABURU010000130.1 GCA_014762485.1 Gammaproteobacteria bacterium
TATAAGTGACAGTAGTATAGTTACTTATATATCCAACAAGCCTCTCGTTATGGATATTTTACGATTTTTACACGAATTTCATGCTAGATGAAAAGCTATTCAAAACGGCGATAAATCATTACTATTTATCTTCCTGTGCGCTGACATGATTTGCAAGCATATTATGCCAACTTCATCGCACAAAGCCTTGTTAACTTTACCCTGATTTCTGAGAATTAATTCTATGCGTCGATACCCCGCTGAATGGGAACCACAAAGTGGTGTACAGATCACCTGGCCGCATGAACATAGTGACTGGCAGCCATGGTTGACTGAAGTTGAGCCGGTTTTTGTCGAAATCGCCCGTCAGGTATGCCGCTTTCAAAAGCTGGTGGTAGTGTGTTACGACGAGAGGCATCGTAAACATGTGTATCACTTATTAAGTAACGCTGATATCGATACTACACGGGTAAGCCTATACATTATAAAGAGTAATGATACCTGGGCGCGGGATCATGGCCCTGTCTCTGTACTGGAAAATGACCAGCCTTTATTACTGGACTTTATCTTTAACGGCTGGGGGCAAAAATTTGAAGCCGGTCTGGATAATAATATAAGTCATGAGCTAGCCTCCGGTAATGCTTTTCACCAAACCAGTCTCCAGAGCATCGAAATGGTGGTGGAAGGTGGCGGCCTTGAAACCGATGGTCATGGTAGCTTACTCACCACCACAACGTGCCAGTTATCGCCATACCGCAATCCTCAGCTCGATCGCGAACAGGTAGAAGCGGCGTTTCATATCCACCTCGGCATCGAACGCGTGTTATGGCTTGAGCATGGTCACCTTGAAGGTGATGATACCGACAGCCATATTGATACCCTGGCACGTTTTGCCGATGAGTCAACCATAGTATACGTCGCCTGTGATGACTCAAAAGATAGTCACTATCATGAACTGAAAGCGATGGAAGCCGAGCTTCAGGCATTTCGTCGACGCAATAATGAACCGTATAAATTGGTTGCCCTACCCTGGCCCAGGGCTATATATAATAATGAAGGAGAACGCCTGCCGGCCAGTTATGCAAATTACCTGATTATTAATCGTGCCGTTTTAGTACCCTTATATAATGATCCGGCGGATAAAAAGGCACTCGAAATATTAAAGGCCTGCCATCCTGACCGAGAAATAATTGGGATTAATTGCCGGCCATTAATTTATCAGTTTGGCAGCTTGCATTGTGTAACAATGAATTATTATGCCGGCATTCTTTAACGAATATGCTTAAGTGGGAATGAATATGAACAATACCCTGCGTGTTGGACTGGTGCAGCAAAGTTGCAGTGATGATCAACAAAGTAATCTCGGCAAAAGCATCAACGGCATTCGTGAGGCCGCTGCTGAAGGTGCCAGGCTAGTATTACTACAAGAGCTGCATACCTCGCTCTATTTCTGCCAAACAGAAGACACTGACCAATTTGATCTGGCCGAGACCATTCCTGGCCCAACGACCGATGTGCTTAGTGCCCTGGCACTGGAACTGGATATCGTCATTGTTGCCTCACTGTTCGAGAAGCGTGCCGCTGGCCTGTATCACAATACCGCCGTAGTACTGGAGAGTGATGGCTCGATTGCGGATATCTACCGCAAGATGCATATTCCCGATGATCCCGGGTTTTACGAGAAATTTTATTTTACTCCCGGTGATATAGGCTTTGAGCCTATCGAAACCTCGGTGGGTAACCTCGGTGTTTTGGTATGCTGGGATCAATGGTATCCAGAAGCCGCTCGCTTAATGACTTTGGCGGGAGCCGATCTCCTCCTCTACCCTACCGCTATAGGCTGGGATCCTCGTGACGAGGAAAGTGAACAACAGCGCCAGCAGGATGCCTGGGTAACCATTCAACGCAGCCATGCTATTGCCAATGGCATACCGGTACTGTCCTGTAATCGCACCGGTCATGAGACGGACCCTTCTGCTCAAACTGACGGTATCCGCTTTTGGGGAAATAGCTTTGTCTGCGGCCCGCAGGGTGAAATACTGGCGAAGGCCAGTGACAACACAGAAGAACTACTGATTGCCGATATTGACATGTCACGTACTGAATCCATAAGGCGTGCCTGGCCATATTTGCGTGACCGGCGCATAGACGAATATGACGAATTACTACTAAGATACCGAGACTAGGAATAAAAAGGAGATAGTTATGCAAAATGTAGGAAATCTTGATCGTATCATTCGTATCATTTTAGGTGTGGTATTACTGAGCCTGGTTTATATCGGTCCGCAAACCCCGTGGGGCTGGCTTGGTTTGATCCCTCTCATTACCGGCCTGATGAGCTGGTGCCCACTTTACGCTATAAGCAAAACAAAGACCAACTAGCCTCATTATGTCATGACAGGGTGTCATCACCCTGTCAGCCTGTCATTTATGTCATGACAACCTGCCAGCCATCGTTTTTAACCTGATATTCATTCTCCCTCTCAAAGTATGGCCTCATCTGGCCTACGATAAAAACCTGAGTCATTTTGATTTATTGGCACAACCTTTGCTCTATCTAAATAAACAATGATAGAGAGTGTGACATATGAAACCACAACCCCTGTATCTATTAATCGGCTTTTTGATATTTGTGCTGGGATTACAACCAGCCATATCAAGCACGCTGATTGATCTTAACCAGCAGTGTCAATTAATGGATAGAGATAAGGATAACAAGACAAAAGAAACGGACGAAACGGGAGAAGATGAAGAACCGGAGTGTGATTAACAATAATCACACCAAAGCATATCAAGGAGTACCAGCTTGCTTTGGATCTTACACCATATACATAAAATACAGATGAAATGTGAACAGGTGCAATCAACGACGAGGAGTCAACATAATGATGAAAAAGATAGGCATCCCAATGCTAATAGCGGCCTCAATTGCTATCAGCCCGCTAGCCATAGCCAGCAAACTAAAAGTCGGCATTACCCCTAGTATTGCCAGTGTAAAAGTAAAACATAAAGGTAGCTGGGTAACGATCAAGCGTGCTCAAAACCAGAAAGCAACTGTACATAAGAACTTTGCCAAAACCTCACGCAAATGCCCACCTTTCTGCATTCAGCCATCTACCCTGGCTCCAGGTGTGGAAACCATTGGTGAAGTGGAAGTATTGTCTTATCTGAAAAAGAAAGCCGAAGGCGATAGCAGCATCCTGGTGATCGATTCACGCACTCCTGACTGGGTCAAGAAAGGCACTATCCCGGGGGCGATTAATCTACCATGGACCAAATTGAACCCTGCCAAGGGTGCGGATCCTATCTCTATAGGTGAAATCATGACACAACAATTTGGAGCAAAAGAGCTGGAAGGCCTTTGGGATTATAGTAATGCCAAGACTCTGGTGATGTTCTGTAATGGTATGTGGTGCGGTCAATCACCAAATAATATCAAGAACCTGCTGAAGTTTGGCTACCCTTCTCACAAGATCAAGTGGTATCGAGGTGGCATGCAAAACTGGAGTAATCTCGGGCTGACCACGGTGAAATAATTTAATTACCTCCAACTCTCTCTTAGGAGTGTTTAAGGCGGTTCTTGTAACCGCCTCTTTTTATTCTGCACGCAGTCTTTGCATGTAGCGATAAACAGTGCGCTCACTCACACCTAATATATCAGCCGCTTTTTTCCGGTGACCTGAAGCCTGCTTTAATGCAGAAAGCACTAGTTCATCGGTTAAATGATTTTTGCGCTTGATCAAGATATCATTGTAAGAGCGAATCTCATTAGAGCTATTTACGGGTGAGCTTTGTGGTACATGAGTACCGAGTCCCTGTATTGCTTCTTCGACTTCAAATACAAGGTGTTCGGATGTCATCGGACTACCTGCCGCCAGGATCACCGCACGCTCAACAATATTGCGCAGTTCGCGAATATTGCCCGGGTAATCATAAGCCAGCATAGACTCTATTACTGGCGGGTTTAATGGAAGATATTGCTCCCCTTCTTCAAACGACAACAAAAAATGTTCGGTCAGCAGCGGAATATCATCCTTACGTTCTCGTAGTGGCGGTATATTCACAGGAAAAGCTGAAAGGCGATAATAGAGATCTTCACGGAATTCCCCCATGCTAACCATCTGTTTCAGGTCACGGTGTGTGGCCGCAACAAATCGTACATCCACATTAATATATTCAGTACCACCAACCCTGCGTACTGTACCGGTTTCCAGTACACGTAATAGCTTGGTTTGTAATGACATCGGCAACTCACCGATCTCGTCTATAAACAGGGTACCGCCATGAGCCGATTCAATCAGGCCTTTCTTTTTTCCACTTGCACCGGTAAAGGCGCCTTTTTCATAGCCAAAAAGCTCACTTTCAATCAGGTTCTCACCCAGGCTACCGCAATCAACCACGATGAATGGGGCTTCGGCGCGATTGGAGTACTGATGAACATATTGCGCAACACACTCTTTACCCACCCCACTTTCGCCCAGCAATAGAGTGGTTGTTTGTGTCGGAGCCACGCGTTGCAAAATGCTGGTTAAGCGACGTATCGCCGGGGAGCGCCCGATTAACAGACCATTTTTATCCATTTGCTGCGAAATAGGATTTACATACTCTCCCATATACTTCACATTGCCATCCTCATCAAAAATAGGATTGGCCTGTAGCTGCACATACTCTTCTTTATTATTACAATCGTAGTGTATGTGCATCACCTGGGTGGGTTTACCTGTTTCAAATACTGTTTCCAAAGGACAATGCTCACCATGCTGGCTGCATGGTACCTCTGAATGATGCGATACCTTATGACACTTCTGCCCAACCACATCGGCAGTCGATATATCATAACGCTCCGTATACTGGCGATTGGCAGCAATTATTTGGTAGT
>JABURU010000206.1 GCA_014762485.1 Gammaproteobacteria bacterium
TTATGCCGAGCCCCCACCCCTTGTACGTTACTGTTCATTTCTTTGTCTGAGTTTCGTTTTCTTTCCAGAGTCATTGCCGTAACCCCCTGATTTATCGTAGTGACCAAGTGTGTGAGTTTCGCTTTCTTACAAATAACGAAACACATACAAAGACGGTTTAGGCCGTTCTTAAGGCCAGTTCTCAGCACTCCCACATCCATCCTATATGCCCCATTCTACCTATATTCTAGGATATGGGTAGGCACCGCAAAGATAAGTTCTAAGCGCCCTTTCGAGGCGTGGAAGCGCGCTTACGAGTATTATTTTCTAACTGTTGGGCAATGCCTGATACTGGAGTCCTTATCTTTCTCATGGGACTGGCTTTATCAATGGCCTCTGCCTTCTTCCTCATGGCCAGCTGTGAATATGCCTGTGTTGTCCTGGTGTCCTCATGGCCCATCAGTTCGGCCTGAACAAATACGTTCACATCATCCTCGGTCATCTCTGTACCAAATAGGTGACGCATTGCATGAGGGTGCAGCTCATTGGAAGGGATGCCGGCCTGCTCTCCATATTTGCGGATACGGTCAAAGACACTGCGCGGTGCTACTCTAATATGCTCGCCATGTCGTTCATGAGCTGGAACGTTATTGTTGTTAGAGACAAACAGCACCTGGTGCCCGTTCTCCAGGGAACGGTCATACTTAACCAGGTCTTCATGATTTAGATAGGCCTGCAAATATAGGGCGGTTTGAATAGGTGCCGGTACCAGGCGTTCCTTATCACCCTTCTCTTTGAACTTAATCACCAGGCGGTCCATCCCTGCAGCGTCATGCTGCCAGTGAAGATCTTCCACATCCAGCCCACAGACACCACCAACACGAGGGCCGCACCCTATCAGAACGGCGAGGATAGCGGCATCGCGCAACCCAATAAACGTATCCAGATCACACTGCAACATAATGCGCTCAGCACTGGCCAGGGACATGGCCACCGGTATTTTGCGGCCTGACTTAGGATAATAAAGATACTCGGCCGGATTGGTGTTGATATAGCCGCTCTCATGGGCCCAGCCATAGAAGCCACGCACGGCGGCTACCACAGGGCGGCGAGCGGCGGGTGTGAGTTTGTATTCTTCCCATCCCTGCAGCGTCCTGCTGCCACTGAAGCTCTTCCCGCTCCATCCCACCGACACCACCA
>JABURU010000314.1 GCA_014762485.1 Gammaproteobacteria bacterium
ACTTTAATCAATTACATGGTCTTTGGGCAAGGTTCTATCTATGATAAGTTTGCCCCCTGTTAAATTAATCACAAATTAGTGGAGTCGACGATGTCGCTGGAAAAGTCTGATGTGGAGAAAATTGCGCATCTGGCACGTATTGCCATAGATGATGACAAGGTGCCGGAATATGCCAAGAACCTGTCGGGCATACTGGATCTGGTGGAGCAGATGAGTGCGGTGGATACCGAGTCGGTAGAACCGATGGCCCATCCGCTGGACATGGCGCAGCGTCTGCGAGAAGACGATGTCACGGAGGTCGATCAGCGTGACAAATTCCAGCAGATCTCCCCCAAGGTGGAAAATGGTCTGTTCCTGGTGCCCAAAGTTATTGAATAAACGTAACCCGCATACTAGGCACCGAATTGATACTGTACTGGATTAGACAACATGCATAACAAAACTATGGCGGAACTGTCCGCGGGACTGAAGGCTGGTGAGTTCTCCAGCGAAGAGTTAACCCGTTCCTACCTTGAGCGCATCGAGAATCTCGATGGCGATATCAATAGCTACATTACCGTAACTCCCGAACTGGCATTGCAGCAGGCGCGTGAAGCCGATAAGCGCATTGCTGCAGGCAATGCGGACGCCCTGACCGGTGTACCGCTGGCGCACAAAGATATCTTCTGTACCGACGGTGTGCGTACCTCAAGTGGCTCAAAGATGCTGGACAATTTCATTGCGCCTTACGATGCGACCGTGGTGAGTCGTTTCAAGCAGGCCGGCGTGGTGACCCTGGGTAAAACCAATATGGATGAGTTCGCGATGGGCTCTTCTAACGAAACCAGTTTTTACGGTGCGGTGAAAAATCCCTGGAATACCGACACTGTCCCTGGCGGTTCCTCAGGTGGTTCGGCCGCGGCCGTTGCCGCACGCCTGGCCCCGGCGGCCACGGGTACCGATACCGGTGGCTCGATTCGTCAGCCTGCGGCACTGGTGGGTATTACCGGTTTGAAGCCGACCTACGGCCGGGTGTCGCGCTACGGTATGATCGCCTTCGCTTCCAGCCTGGATCAGGCCGGGCCGATGACCCGTAGTGCTGAAGATGCGGCGTTAATGATGAACGTGATGGCCGGCTTTGATCAACGTGACTCTACCTCTCTGCAGCGTGAGGTGCCAGATTATACGGCTGATCTGGATAAGGATCTGAAAGGCCTGAAGATCGGCCTGCCGAAAGAATACTTTGGTGAAGGCCTGGATGCCGGTGTGGCCAAGGCGGTGGAAGCGGCTATCGAAGAGTATAAAAAGCTTGGTGCTGAAGTGGTAGAGATCTCCCTGCCTAACACCGGGCTGTCGGTACCAACCTATTATGTCGTTGCTCCGGCGGAGTGTTCTTCCAATCTGTCTCGCTTTGACGGTGTGCGCTTTGGCTACCGTTGTGAAGATCCCGTGGATCTGGAAGACCTCTATAAACGCTCTCGTGGTGAAGGTTTTGGGGACGAGGTTAAGCGCCGTATCCTGGTCGGAACCTACGCCCTGTCTGCCGGTTACTACGATGCCTATTATCTGAAGGCGCAAAAGCTGCGTCGCCTGATCTCTGATGACTTTAATCAGGCGTTTGAGAAAGTGGATGTGATCATGGGGCCGACCTCACCGACGACAGCCTTTAATATCGGCGAACGCTCGGATGATCCGGTGAGTATGTACCTGTCGGATATCTATACCATCGCCGCCAATCTGGCTGGTTTGCCTGGTATGTCCGTGCCTGCTGGATTTGCCAATGGGATGCCGGTGGGTTTACAGATCATCGGCAACTATTTTGATGAGGGCCGTTTGCTGAATGTGGCACATCAATTCCAGCAAGCAACCGACTGGCACCAGCGTGCGCCAGTAGCCTACGCATAAGAATTAAGAGGTTATTAGATATGGAATGGGAAACCGTTATCGGCCTGGAAATACATGCCCAGCTGGCAACCAGTAGCAAGATATTCTCCGGAGCCTCAACCGCGTATGGTGCCGAGCCCAATACTCAGGCCTGTGCCGTAGACCTGGGCTTGCCGGGTGTATTGCCGGTGTTGAATAAAGAAGCCGTCTCGATGGCGGTGAAGTTTGGTACCGCGGTGGATGCCGAGATCGGTCGACGCTCGGTATTTGCACGTAAAAACTACTTTTATCCAGACCTGCCCAAAGGCTACCAGATCAGTCAGTTTGAACTGCCCATCGTCGGAAAGGGGCATGTCGAGATCGAACTGGAAGATGGCGTGAGCAAAACGGTCGGTGTCACCCGTGCCCACCTGGAAGAAGATGCCGGTAAATCCTTGCATGAGGACTTCCACGGTATGACCGGTATCGATCTAAACCGTGCCGGTACACCGCTGTTGGAGATCGTCTCCGAGCCGGATATGCGCTCTGCCAAGGAAGCGGTGGCCTATATGAAGAAAATCCATTCGCTGGTCACCTACCTGGGAATTTGTGATGGCAATATGCAGGAAGGTTCGTTCCGTTGTGATGCCAACGTCTCGGTACGCCTGAAAGGTGAAGAGGAGTTTGGTACTCGTGCTGAACTGAAGAACATTAATTCCTTCCGCTTTGTCGAGCGCGCGATTAACTATGAAGTGGAGCGTCAGATTGATGTGATTGAATCTGGTGGCAAGATCGTGCAAGAAACACGTTTGTACGATGCTGATAAAGACGAAACCCGTTCGATGCGTGGCAAGGAAGAGGCTAACGACTATCGTTATTTCCCGGATCCTGACCTACTGCCGGTTGAAATCGAAGATAGTTTTATCGAGGCGACGCGTGCCGCACTGCCTGAACTGCCGGATCAAAAGAAACAGCGTTATATCTCGGACTTTGGTCTCTCATCCTATGATGCGGGTGTGCTGACCGCCAGTCGTGACCTGGCGAGCTATTTTGAGCAGGTGGTGGATTTGTCTGGTGCAGATGCCAAGCAATGCGCTAACTGGGTACAGGGCGAGCTGAGTGCGGCTTTGAACAAGGATGGGATGGAAATTACCGACTCGCCGGTCAGTGCCGAGATGCTGGCCGGGATGATGAAACGCATCGCCGATAACACCATTTCAGGCAAGATTGCCAAGCAGGTATTCCAGGCCATGTGGGCCGGTGAAGGGGATGCCGATACCGTGATTGAGGCCAAGGGCTTAAAGCAGATCACCGACAGTGGTGCGATCGAGAAACTCATAGATGAGATCCTCGCCAATAATGCTAATCAGGTTGAGCAGTACAAGTCGGGCAATGAAAAGGTCTTTGGCTTCTTCGTCGGGCAGGTAATGAAGGCCTCCCAGGGCAAGGCCAACCCGCAACAGGTGAATGAACTGCTGAAACAGAAATTGAGTTCATAATCTACCCTTATCCTCAATAACAGGCGGCGTAACTTTTGCGCCGCCGTTAATATATTCGAGCTTTCATGAACAAAGATACCGATACCCTGCAACGATTTCTGTTTGAACATGCTGCCATTCGTGGTGAGGTAGTACACCTGGATCATAGCTGGTTGCAGGTGTTGCAGCGCCATGACTATCCGCCGACCGTACGCGATTTGTTGGGAGAGAGCTTGACCGCTGCGGTACTGCTTTCCGCAACCATCAAAACGGAGGGGACGATAACGATACAGGTTCAGGCCAGCGGCTCCGTAACCTTACTGGTCGCAGAAATTAGCGTTGCCAAAAATGAGCACGGCGAAATAAAGAGAACATTACGTGGTGTGGCCAATTGGAATGGTGAAATCAAACCGGGGAACCTGAAGGATATATTTGGTGACGGTCAAATTGTCATCACCATAGAGCCCAGCGGCAGTAAGGAGCGCTTTCAAGGTATTGTGGCCCTGGAAGGAGAGGATATGGCAGAAGCCCTGGTTGGATACTTAAAACAGTCGGAGCAACTGGAAACGCGAATGTGGCTGGAGTCGTCGGAGCAGGGAACCGCCGGCTTACTCATTCAACGTATGCCTGCGTCAGACCAAACCGATGACGAAGACTGGAACCGCATATCACAGCTGGCGACGACCATTAGCCGTGATGAGCTATTGCAGCTAGCCTCACGAGAGTTGATTCACCGTTTATTCCATGAAGAAGACATTCGACTGTTTGATCATGAGGGCATTAACTTTTACTGTAACTGCTCCAGAGATCGGGTCGCCAATATGCTACGAACCCTGGGGCGTGATGAGTTGATGACTCTTGTTAAAGAGCAAAATGAGATTCATGTCGCCTGTGAGTTCTGTAAGCAAGATTATGGTTTTGACATTGTCGATATTGAACAAATACTTCAGACGGATACACCTTTCCCGAGCCCGGAGCGCCAACAATAAATACGCAAATAAATTGAGGTTATTCTCCTCAGGCCAGTTTAATCGGCTGCAACTGAAAACTATCTGTGAATTTATCTATTTGTACTATCCATTAAAAAAAATGTACTGATATAGTTATTGGTAACAATAAAATTTCAGTAGAGAATAAAAGATGACACGGAATAAGGTCCTCGTCGTTGATGACAATGAAGATATCCTCAAGGTCATGCGTTTTTTGATGGATAGCCAGAAAGATATTCAGGCTATCTACGCAGAAACCATGCAGGATGCCAAACAGCTGGCATTACAACACCGTGACGAGATATTTCTCAGCCTGCTGGATTTAAACCTGCCCGATGCGCCCAATGGTGAAGTCGTTCAGGAAGTTTTGGCCCTGGGCCTGCCCGCGATTGTTTTTACTGGTAACTTTGACCCCGCTATACGCAAGCAATACCTCGATATGGGAGTTGTGGATTACGTGTTAAAAGAAAACCGCATGTTGTATGACTACATCACCCGGTTAATTAACCGCATCAAACGCAACCGTGAGATTA
>JABURU010000148.1 GCA_014762485.1 Gammaproteobacteria bacterium
CGTCATCGGCAGAAAGATGTCGTGCTCCTCAAAGCGAAACAGTGCGGTTGGATCATGAATCAGGACATTGGTATCCAGAACAAAAAAACGAGATGAGCGCCCTTCGGTGGATGGCATATTATTCCTGCTCCTTCCTGATCGCTTTCAGGGTGGCCAGTACTTCGTCAACATGTCCATCGACCTTGACCTTGCGCCACTCGTGACGCAGTACCCCTTCAGCATCAATGATGAAGGTGCTGCGCTCTATGCCCATGACCTTTTTGCCATACATATTTTTTTCTTTAATCACGTCGAATAATTTGCATAACACCTCTTCCTTGTCAGAGAGGAGTTCGAAATTAAAGTCCTGTTTGGCTTTAAAATTTTCATGAGCCTTAATACTGTCACGCGATACACCGAGGATGACAGACTTCTGACGGCTGAACTTCGCCTTGTTATCTCGAAAATCCTGACCCTCACGGGTGCAACCGGGAGTGCTGTCCTTGGGATAGAAGTAGAGTACGACATACTTGCCGCTAAGATCCGAGAGAGCGATCTCCTGAGCGCCGGTAGCGGGCAGACAAAACTCCGGTACAGGTTTACCGATGGCAACTTTTTTTGTGGGCATAAGATTCCTAACTATATTTTTACCGGTTCAATAATGACATCCAGGTTGTGTTCGTCACACAACATGAAAAATTGCTCGCGCAAACTTACCAGTGGTTTGCCTGCCGGAACATTAATAATCATATTAAGTGAAAATAGTGGCGCTCCGGTGTGAGCGGCCTGGTAGCGTGAGGTACTCAGATCCTGAATATTGATCCCCTGGTTGGAAAAAAATGAGGTAATTTGGTGGACGATGCCAGGGTGATCCAGTGAAACCACTTCGACGTGATAGGGCATGGCATTCTGGATGACCTTCTTGTCTTCGGTACGCTTACTAATGATGGTTAGCCCTAGTTCATGTTCCAACGTGGGCAGGTTATCTTCTAACTTGGCGAGTGCATTCCAGGGGGCTGAAATCTGCATCAAGATGGCAAACTCGCCACCTAGTACCGTCATGCGGCTATCAAGAATATTCCCGCCATGATTTTTGATGAGATCGGAAAGGCGAGTTACCAGACCAGGACGATCCTCACCGATAGCGGATAATACCAGTTGTTGCTCCTGATTGTTGCTCATTGCCTGCTCTCTATTTTTGTTGTTCGATAATTTTAGTGTAACACCGATTTTTTCATTGCGGTGAGTGAAAAATGGCTTTCTGAGATGAGCTTTGCTTGTCTTCACCATACTTGGGGATTACCATGGCGGTCTAATACAGATTTCGGAGGTTTTGCATGTTTCACGGTAGTATGGTCGCCCTGGTGACGCCCATGATGGCGGACGGTTCCATTGATATGGAAGGCCTGGCCAAACTGGTGGAATTCCACGTTGATAACGGCACCGACGCCATTGTAGCGGTCGGTACAACGGGAGAGTCTGCCACTCTGGATCATGAGGAGCATCTTGAGGCCGTTAAACGCACCGTGGAAATGGCCAAGGGGCGAATACCTATTATTGCCGGTACTGGTGCCAACTCCACAACCGAGGCGATAGAGCTGACCAAAGGTGCGATGAGTGTAGGTGCTGACGCTGCCCTGCTGGTGACCCCGTATTACAATAAGCCGACTCAGGAAGGCCTGTATCAGCATTACCGCACGATTGCCGAGGCGGTTGCGATACCTCAAATTTTATATAACGTGCCGGGTCGTACCGCCGTGGATATGCTGCCCGAGACCGTTGAACGCCTGTCGCATATCTCGAACATCGTCGGTATTAAAGAGGCCACCGGTGATCTGGAACGTGCCAAGCAGATCCTGGATGATTGTGGTGGGCGCCTGGATCTCTATTCTGGCGATGATGCCACTGCGATGGAATTAATTTTGCTGGGTGGTAAGGGCGATATCTCGGTAACCTCCAATGTTGCCCCCAGGCAGATGGCCGAGATGTGTGCCGCTGCCCTGGCTGGCGATCGCGCCAAAGCTGAAGCGATCAACGAGCCACTGAATATTTTGCATGAAAAGCTGTTCCTGGAGTCCAACCCGATCCCAGTTAAATGGGCGCTGTATGAAATGGGCTTAATTCAGGAAGGCATTCGTCTCCCCCTGGTTCCCCTGGCGGAACAGTACCGTGATGAATTGCGCCAAGCTCTAAAACAGGCTGGTGTACTCTAACGATGATTAAGCCGAGTTTTTTTTATCCACTGGCCGTGGTATTGGTGCTGAGTGCCTGCAGTAGTGAAACACGTTCGGATTATTTAAACAGTCGTGTGCAGGAACCGTTAAAAATCCCGGCCGACCTGGATAAGCCTCTGTCTACAGATAATATACCTGGGACAGAAGCCAACTTGGCGGAAGCGACGCTTAAGCAGATATCACCTGATGAGCTGGAAGTGCCGCCGCAAATTGCTGACCTGATGAGCAATGGAAGCCAAAAGTCCAGCAAGCGGGCGGCTTATGCGCATATGAAGCGTGATGCAAACAACACGTCATACCTGCAGGTTGATTTGCGCTTTGACCGGGCGTGGCGTGAGGTGCGTGCGGCATTATTTGCCGCTGGATTTAGCCTGACCGACATTAATCGTGATCAGGGCTTATTTTATATTCGTTACCGCGACACGGTGAAGTCAGGCAAATCCAAATCTTACGTGCTGAACTTGCTCGATGTGGCAGGAAGTAGTCGACTACTGGTTCGTAGTGAAACAGGTGAGCTGATCTCATCGGACGTCACGGAGCGTATTCTTCTGGCGGTTCGTGATAACCTGATATAACGCGTATGCGATTTGCTTCAATTGGTAGTGGCAGTCGCGGCAATGCCACCGTGGTGCAATGGCGAGATACCACCATCCTGATAGATTGCGGTTTCTCGGCCAAAGAGTTGAAATCCCGGCTACAGCCGCTGGAGCTAGAGCCTGCAGATATTGATGGGATCCTGGTTACCCACGAACATGGGGATCATATTAGCGGGGTGGGAGTATCGGCGCGTAAATACGATATCCCGGTATGGATGACCGTTGGCACTGCCCATGTTTTTAATGGTGGTAAACTACCTAGCTTGCACCGGTTTCATGCACACGACACTTTCGAAATAGGGGACTTACAGGTTTTGCCCTATACTGTGCCGCATGATGCGCGTGAGCCCTGCCAGTTTGTTATACAAAGTGACGCACACAAGCTGGCGATATTAACCGATGCTGGCAGCATTACACCGCATATTATTGAAATGCTAGATGGTTGTGATGGCTTGTTGCTGGAATGCAACCATGATCCTCACATGCTTGCCATCGGTCCTTATCCCCCATCGTTAAAAACCAGGGTGGGTGGCCGCTTGGGACATTTGAGCAATCAGCAGGCCGGGGCATTACTGGAGCAGATAGACACCTCCAGGTTGCAACACTTGATAGCCATGCACATAAGTGAAAAAAACAATCAGGAACAACTGGCTCGCGATATTTTGAGCCAGGCGATGGGATGTGATCCCGAATGGATAGGTATCGCCGATCAACAGTTGGGCTTTACCTGGCGTGAATTGACATAGTGAGAGACTGTATATGAAAAAGGTATCTGAGTTATATGCGGGTAAAGCCAAGACGGTGTTTACTACGGAAGACGATGACAAGTTGATTCTGGAGTTCCGCAACGATACCTCCGCCTTTGATGGCGAAAAAATGGAACAACTGGATCGCAAGGGCATGGTAAACAATCGTTTTAATGCCTTTGTTATGCAAAAGCTGGAAGAAGCTGGTATCCCGGTGCATTTTGATAGCCTGCTCAATGATAACGAGGTGGTGGTTAAGCGCCTGGATATGATCCCGGTGGAGTGTGTAGTGCGCAACTTTGCGGCCGGTAGCTTATGCCGTCGCCTGGGTACTGAAGAGGGACTGGAACTGAACCCTCCTGTATTCGAATTTTTCCTTAAAGATGATGCCTTGCATGATCCTATGATTAATGAGTCTCATATCGACACCTTTGGCTGGGCATCCGATGCAGAAGTTGGCCGTATGAAGGAATTGAGCCTGCAGGTAAACCATATTCTTAGCAAGATGTTTAGTGATGCTGGCATGTTGCTGGTGGATTACAAGCTGGAGTTTGGCCGTTTTCATGGCGAGATCGTGCTGGGGGATGAGTTTAGTCCTGATGGTTGTCGCCTATGGGATGCCGATACCAGGGAAAAACTGGATAAGGATCGTTTCCGCCAGGGGCTGGGCGGCGTGGTTGAGGCCTACGAAGAGGTCGCTCGTCGCATAGGTGTACCATTGGACGACTAAATCCACCAAGAATTTTAAGGCCTTTATTGAAAAGAGCGATTAATGCAATCGCTCTTTTTTTATGTCCTTATAATCTGTAGGTGAAATGTTAAATAAATGTAACAAAAAGCTAAAGCTTGCACCACAATGTACCGATAGCTATTTGTGACGAATAGCACAAAAAGATAGAGACAATAAAAAATATTGATATGTGTGAGTACATTTAGGAGGCACGGGTATGCTTGGAAAACTCGCTTCATTTTTTGACTGGTTGGTTCCCAGCCGGATGAAAATCAAACATAAGATTTGGGGTGGTTCCACGATCCTGATGCTGGTTTTAATGGTGGTTGTGGGCGAAACCCTATACAGCGTAACCAAGTCGGAAAAAACGGTTACCGATGTGGTAGAAAATGCCCAGCCCATGCTACTGGCTTCTGTCGAATTATCGGCCGCCCTGGCCAAGTCCAACGAAGCATTAGGCTTTTCCCTTATTAGTAAGGACGAAGAACATAAGAGTACCTAACTAGGTGGCCTGAATCAGGTTGAGAATATTCTGTCACAAATGCAGGATATAAAT
>JABURU010000003.1 GCA_014762485.1 Gammaproteobacteria bacterium
CCATCCCATTGCCTTATCAGCCAGGGTAGCCAGGCCGCGCATAAGTGGACAAAAATGAAACGCCAGCTGCACAACGATATCGTCTATTTACATCAAACCCCCTACCTGTTTGATGGCAGTGTCTTCGACAATGTTGCCTACGGGTTACGAGTAAAGCGAGCGGACAAAATAGAGATCCTGGATAAGGTCAACGCAGCGCTGGAATTTGTCGGCTTATCAGGCCTGGCCTCTCGAGATGCCAATAGGCTATCTGGCGGCGAAAAACAACGCCTGGCCCTGGCTCGCGCCTATGTGTTGAAACCATCGATACTATTACTGGATGAACCCACGGCCAATATGGACCAATCATCCAGACAACAAACCTTTGAAGTGTTAACCCAGCTCAAGCGCTCAGGCATCGCGCTGATCATCAGCCATCATACCCATGATGCTATTACCGCCCTGGGAGACGTTAACTTACACCTGGAAGATGGTAAAATGCGGCTGGATCATATATCAGGCAGCACCAAGTCCCCATTAAAGCTGGTACAGTAATCATGCCGACCAATACACACATTACCGGACTTATCCTTGCCGGCGGCCGCGCCCGGCGTATGGAAGGCCAGGATAAAGGATTAATCCCACTACATGGTGAGCCGATGGTGCGTCATGTCTTTGAGCGCCTGCTCCCACAGGTGGATAACATCCTGATCAATGCCAATCGCAACATTGAAACCTACCAGCAATATGCCCCGGTCATTCGTGATTCGATAGCAGACTACGCAGGCCCATTGGCGGGCATGCTGGCAGGACTGGAACATATCGAAGAGGGCTATTTGCTCTGCGTTCCCTGCGACAGCCCATTTATTCCGGCGGACCTGGCTCAACGCATGTTGTCACAGGCGAAAAAACAGGCATCAATGATTGCCGTTGCCACAGATGGTAACCGTCTGCAGCCGGTTTTTGTCCTGTTGCACCACAGCCTGAAAGCAAGTCTCGCAAACTATTTAGACCGTGGAGATCGTAAAATTGATCTCTGGTATGCCGAACACGACTATACTCAGGTCGATTTTTCTGATCAAATAGATGCCTTTATTAATATCAACAGCGCTGAAGAGCTGGCGCAGGTTGAACAACAGATTGCCAAAGGGAAACCTCATGTCACAGCAAGCCTCTGATCTGCACGA
>JABURU010000111.1 GCA_014762485.1 Gammaproteobacteria bacterium
GGTGAGCGATTGCTAAGTTTGGTTAACGATCTACTTGACTTATCCAAGCTTGAAGCAGGCAGGGTTGTACTTGATATGAAAACCAACAATCTTCTTACTATTATTGAAGATGTTATTTCTGAATTCAAAATCATTTCAAAAGAAAATAAAATAGGAATCAAAGTAAATTTAAAAACGGCTAATACTGATTTTTATTTTGATCATAAAAAAATCGAGCAAGTCATAAGAAACTTAATCTCCAATGCGATAAAATTCACACCACCCAATGGTATAATAACCATCACCATTGATAATCATAATATGATCACAGGAAAAAGCCCTCGCTCCACGCCTTCCCGCGACGCCATCATGTGTTCAATCAGTGATACGGGTGTCGGTATTCCTGAAGATGAACTGGAATCAATCTTTGATAAATTTATTCAATCTAGTAAAACTAACGCAGGCTCTGGAGGTACCGGACTAGGCCTGGCAATTTGTGACCACATCATCCGCGCTCACTCAGGCACGATTAAGGCAGAAAACAACCCGGATCGAGGTGCTTGTTTTAGTTTCTCGTTATGGAAATAACCGCAGCCCTCGAATATCTAAGATAAGATATAGTTCAAATCCCAGAATATCCTGATATACCTAATACAGAAAAAATCATCTAAGTACTTGTTATCATCCTCTAGCCACCAATTATTCTGATGTCGCGTCACTTATTCTATTGAAAATGCTTATTTCCTCACAAATGAGGATGTTTGGCTCTGTAATTCAATATTAAGCACCGGCCACATAAGTCAGAATTATAGCCAGCCATAGAGTAACGATTAGGCATACATCACAAAATCACCAATCAGCGTTAAGCTCGATGAAAAAGATAGATTGCTGGAAATATGCAGCAACGCAGTTGCTACCCTAAAATCAAGCCCAATGACCAAATACTCGTCCCAGTGATAATATTGATCGATTGAACTCAGAGCAGAGTCGATAAAAGATTACAACTTACGAACTTGACGTATCTTTTCATACGCCTGTTTGATTTGGTGGGCCTTTTCTGCGGCATTGCGCATATCTGACTCATCGCCATTTTCGGCCTGAAGACGATCAGGATGATGTTGTGACATCAGACGACGATAGACGGTTTTTACCGCATCGTCGCTGGCATTGGGCTTTATGCCCAAGGTTGCATAAGCCTGATACAAGGAGGTATGAGACGGATCCAGCAGCTCGTTTTTTATGTCGCGATCCAGGTGCTCATATTCCAGCTTATTGATATCGAAGAACTGTTGCATATTGGTTAGCAGTTTACGCTCAAAGGATTGAAGATCGCCATCGCTATAGGCCACTCGCAATTGAGCTTCCATAAACTGTCGATACAGAGAGCGACGGCTTATGTCTTTCTTCATTCGTTGCAGGATCTTTTCTAACGGAAAGTTGTCAGCCTTGCCATAATTAAACAGCTCGATGGCCTTGCTCTTTTGCGCTTTAGACAGGGACATGCGTTCCATGATCACTTCGGCCGCGGTGATCTCATCTTCACACACGCGACCATCGGCCTTGGCAATATGGCCCATTACGGAAAAGAGCGAGGCAAAGAATGCCGTGCGGGTGCGCTTATCGTCCAGCGCGGAAAAATAAGGCCCATCAGCCAAATCATCCCCCGGTGCATTCCAGCCCAGTAAACCCAATACCGACATAAGTTTCGAACCGATTGTCTCTCTGTTATCTAGCGATAAGGCTACCACGATACATGTGCATTTGGCAGGTAAATTCGTACTCTCCCGCCTGTGTGGGTTTTACCACTACATCGTTGGTTTCGTCTACCGCAAGATCGGCAGAAATCGATAAATCATCGAAAATAACCTTCTCGGCACAGGGGCTAGCATCCTTACGCAGGAATCGTAACGTCGTTGCCTTACCCACCGGCACCTCTATACGAGCCGGGGTGTAAACACCGCCATCCACCAGAATATCCACCACATCACTTTCGGCCTGCTTGACCTTCGGCTTGGACATCCAGAACCACCAGACGATAACCACCATTAATAGCAAACCCAGTATGTTTACAACGATATCTGTCATTTTATTTACCTCCTATCCCGGCATACCATCCACACGCGCCTTAATCAGCATCGGCGCATAAATAATCGTAAACAGGGTAAACGCAAGCGCCCAAAGAATACCGGAGGCCTGTACCCAGAATAATAGTTCCTGAGGCATCCATAATGGCATAATCACCCTCACATACGCGGCAACATTTACCAACAAAAATGCCAAATTGATTAAACGATGACTTTCCATCATACGGCCGGTATGCCCTAGTGCCACGCGAGCCATCATACCCAGTGTAATTACACCGATACCCCCAACAGTAAAGGCATGTATCGATAGACTTTCCGTGATCACGCCCTGCAAATTCATAATCACCAGGCCAAACCCTAGTGTCAGCCACATGTAACCGCTATAGAGTACCCATAACAAGGGAGCTCGCCAGATATCACGATGATGCCAACCGATGAGTCTTGCGATATGCCCGCTCAATGCCAGCACGGCAATAAGAAGTAAAGCAAGTTTATTTAAAACCGTTTGACCGATAAAAAAGCTGATCGTACCGGCGATGGCCAGCCATTCTGCCCATGGCCACTTTTTGATTGCCGCATCCTGTAAACCACGCTCGATAAAGAAGCCTACCACGCGACCGGCCATGATCACGATCAGGCTGACCACCACTCCCAATCCCAGGTGCTCTCCCCATTCCACACCATCGTTCATCATGCCCATTAGGCCGGCATGAAACAGGCCATTGGCCAGTGCATAGACAAGTAGTAATGGCACAACAAAGAAGTTATGCCACTGTTGTGCTTTGATGATGGGTCTCGCCAATACTGCGGCCAGCAATACAAGAAACATCACATCGATAACGGCCAGTGCGGTAGCCGGTATGGATAACAGGGGTAATAAACGTGCCGCCAGCCAAACCAAAGTCAACAATGCCAGGGAAATACCAGACAGGGTATTCACACCAGTCCAGTTTCTAACCGCGGTCAACAAGAAGCCCGCGATCACTGCGGCACTGTAACCAAAGATCATTTCATGGCTATGCCAGTAAAGCGATGGATAGTGTGAACTAATCATCGAGCCGTTACTGAAACTAATCAGCCACTGTCCGATTAGCCATATGGCCGATAGACCCGCTAATAGAAAAAAAGGACGAAAGCCCAATGCAAACAACATCACCTTGTCTGCGGCTATGGGTTTGCCTGCATTAATTTGCATTACCACTGTCGTCGTTCCTTTTTATTGCCTGGGATTAAACAGTCTTAACCGATTCGCGTTGGATACCACTGTCACCGATGACATCGCCATCGCCGCACCAGCAATCATCGGGTTCAGTAATATACCGATGAACGGATACAACACACCAGCGGCTACAGGAATACCCAGAGTGTTATACACAAAGGCACCGAACAGGTTCTGTTTAATATTACGTACTGTGGCCTTGGAAATATCAATGGCATCCACTACCCCATGCAAAGAACCTCGCATCAGGGTGATGTCTGCACTCTCGATGGCAACATCGGTACCAGTGCCAATGGCAAAGCCGACATCAGCACGCGCCAGTGCCGGGGCATCATTTATACCATCACCCACCATGCCGACCTTTTCACCACGCGCCTGCAGTTGCGCCACTTTGGCCTCTTTATCCTGTGGCAATACCTCGGCCAGTACCTCATCAATACCCACTTGTTTCGCCACCGCACGGGCGGTGTTCTCATTGTCTCCTGTCAACAACACCACCTTCAATCCCAGTTGGTGCATGCGTTCAATCGCCTCGTGAGAATCTTCTTTTATCGCATCAGCCACACTAATGATGCCAGCTATTTCATTACCAATGGCAATGAACATCGGTGTTTGGGCCTTTTCGGTCAATTCTGCTGCCTTGCGCCCCAGCCAGCCACCATCTATACCGCGCTCTATCATTAGCCGGGTGTTGCCTATAAGTATGCTCTTGCCTTCTACTGTAGCCTCGATGCCCATTCCGGCAATTGCGCTAAAGGCCGATACCAGTTTCTTCTTATGCCCTTTCTCTTTTGCATAATCGACAATTGCCTGCGCCAATGGATGCTCCGATGAGGACTCGACACTTAACGCATAGGTCAGCAACTCCTCCTCATTAAAGCCGTCCGCAACCACTACTTCTGTAACACTCGGACGCCC
Source organism: Gammaproteobacteria bacterium (assembly GCA_014762485.1). Taxonomy (GTDB): domain Bacteria; phylum Pseudomonadota; class Gammaproteobacteria; order Thiohalospirales; family Thiohalospiraceae; genus JABURT01. Next base: position 4,201 of record JABURU010000111.1, read on the forward strand.
CTCAGTGATGGTGCCGGTCTTGTCCAGCACAATAGTGTTCAATTTACCGGCCTGTTGCAGGGCATCACCGTTACGAATCAGAGTGCCAAACTCGGCCGCCTTACCGACGCCCACCATAATCGATATAGGTGTCGCCAATCCCAACGCACAGGGACAAGCAATGATCAACACAGTCATGGTGGTGACGATAGCCAGGCTCAAGGCCTGCCCAGGCGCACCGAAATTAAACCAGGCAAGAAAACTGATCACCGCAATAATCAACACACTGGGAACAAACACCCCCGCCACCTTATCCACTAGGCGGCCAATGGCTGGCTTGGAGGATTGTGCCTGGCGTACCATTTCAATAATTTGTGACAGAGCCGTATCCTTGCCAATGCGCTTAGCCTGAAACAGGAAACTACCGGTCTTGTTAATAGTACCGGCCACTACCTCGTCACCCACCTCCTTTTGTACCGGGATCGGTTCACCCGTCAACATCGACTCATCTATAGAAGAGTGTCCCTCGATGATTACACCATCCACTGCAATGCGTTCACCGGCACGTAGCTCATCGGTTTTCTGGCCAGACAGGCGACCA
>JABURU010000244.1 GCA_014762485.1 Gammaproteobacteria bacterium
TCTCTAAGTTAATGAATACTAAGAATAAAGTATGGTTACTAACAGATTTGACTGTTGCTTATTATCATCACTATTTTTAAATATATATTTAATATTATTAATACAGAGACAAACGGATGAAATTCAATATAGGCAGAGAAACACTCCTAAAGCCCCTGCAAATGGTGAATGGCGTAGTAGAAAAAAGACAAACCATGCCAATCCTGTCGAACATATTGCTCAGTGCAACACCTGAGTCTCTCACCATGACGGGTACGGATCTGGAAGTAGAGATGATTACCCGCACACATCTGGATAATGCTGACGCCGGTGAAGTGACACTCCCTGCCAGGAAGTTTTCTGATATCTGTCGCGCCCTGCCGGATGATGCGATTATCGAAGTCGAGGTGAATGGGGATCGTGCGATTATTCGTTCAGGCAAAAGTCGCTTTACTCTGTCTACTTTGCCGGTGGTTGAATTTCCCAATGTCGAAGAGATCAACAATCCCTTTACCTTTACCATAGCTCAAAGTCACATGAAGGGGCTTATCGATAAAACCTCGTTTGCGATGGCGCAACAGGATGTACGTTATTACCTCAACGGTATGTTGCTGGAAATGGCGGATCACACGATACGTGCGGTAGCCACTGATGGACACCGTCTCTCCCTTAGTGAAGTGGGTACGGAGCATAATCCTGAAGAGATGATCCAGGTTATCGTGCCTCGTAAGGCGGTGATGGAATTATCCCGTTTACTGGAAGACTCCGATGAACTGGTAGAGATACAGGTGGGAACTAATCACATCAAGTTTAGCCTCAATGATGTCACCTTCACCTCGAAGTTGATTGATGGCAAGTTCCCTGACTATGAACGTGTTTTCCCCAAGAACAGTGATAAGCAGGTGGTCGCTAACCGCTTGATACTTAGCCAGGCTCTGGCACGTACCTCGATATTGTCTAACGAGAAATACCGTGGCATACGCCTGCAGCTAAGCCCCGGCATACTGCATACCATGGCACATAACCCAGAGCAGGAAGAGGCCGAGGAAGAGGTTGAGGTTAACTATCAGGGCGTAGAGTTGGAGGTAGGGTTTAATGCCAACTACATGCTGGATGCTCTGAATGCCGTTGCGACAGAGGATGTAAAGGTTTGGCTGAGTGATCCCAATAGTAGCTGTTTAATACATGGCCTGGATGACGAACAGTCCAAGTACGTTATTATGCCGATGCGCCTATAACCTGGCGTAGCGGTCACCTCGAGTGGTCATAATTAGATGAGTTTGACACGCCTGCACGTCAAACACCTTCGAAACCTTCAGTCCGTAGATATCCAGCCAGTAGATGGTCTAAACCTGGTGGTAGGTGAAAATGCCTCCGGTAAGACCAGTCTGCTGGAGGCGATCTATTTACTTGGCATGGGGCGTTCATTTCGTTCAATTAATATTCGTCATGTTATTCAGCAAGGTGAGCATTCACTTATCGTCTTTGGTGCGGTGAATGGCCATTCTGGAACCCCCACCAAGCTGGGGGTAGAGAAGCAAAGGGACAAAACCCGTATCAAGATAGATGGTGAGTGGATTAAGAACAGTGCGCAGCTGGCCTACCACCTACCCTTATTGATGGTCACTCCCGATAGCCACAAATTGATAGAACAGGGACCCAGGTACCGTAGACAGTTTATCGACTGGGGCGTGTTCCACGTGGAACACGCCTTTCATCCTAACTGGCAGCGTTTTCAACGTGCGTTAAAGCAGCGTAATGCCGCAATAAAGCAAGGTCTCTCTTATTCCTCTGTAGAGGTATGGAACAGGGAGCTGGCACAGTGGGTCGATATCATCGACAAGATGCGTAAGGATTATGTACAGGAGCTCCTGCCTATAGCGCATAAGAATATATCCCAGCTCACGGATATTAATGATATCCAGATGGATTATCAGCAGGGCTGGAAGCAGGGTAGTGGTTATTTTGATTATCTGCGACTTCATCATGAGCAGGACAGGGAGTCGGGTTATACTCGCTATGGTCCTCACCGCGCAGAGTTATCGATACGCGTAAGTGGTATGCCCGCCGCCGAAAGAGTCTCGCGCGGGCAGCAGAAGCTTTTGGCCTGTGCCTTACGCTTGGCACAGGTGGAGCATCTTAAACAACGCCGTGATGTTAACAGTGTGTTGATGGTGGATGATCTCCCGGCGGAACTGGATAGCGAAAGGCGAGGTCGGTTTCTGGAGATGCTTCGTCAACTGGAGACCCAGGTATTTGTTACCGCAACAGAGTCTTCACTAATCAGCAATAGAGAGTCATGGAACAGGATAAAAATGTTCCACGTGGAACACGGCAGAGTTACTGAGGTGGTATAATGGCATACCTTATATATAGGAGTGGGGCAGGATGAGCGAAGAGTACGATTCGTCGAATATTAAGGTTCTAAAAGGCCTTGATGCGGTGCGTAAGCGCCCGGGAATGTACATCGGTGACACGGATGATGGTACGGGGCTGCACCATATGGTCTTTGAGGCAGTAGATAACTCTATCGACGAGGCCCTGGCAGGACACTGCTCGGAGATCGAAGTCACGATACACAGTGATGGCTCGGTGGCGGTAAAGGATAATGGCCGAGGCATACCCACGGATATCCACCCAGAAGAGGGGCGCTCGGCTGCCGAGGTCATTCTCACGGTACTGCACGCTGGTGGTAAGTTCGACAGCAACTCCTATAAGGTATCAGGTGGCTTGCACGGTGTGGGGGTATCGGTGGTGAATGCCCTGTCAGAAAAGCTGAACCTGACCATTCGTCGTAGCGGCAAGATCCACACCCAGGAGTATCATTTGGGTGAGCCCCAGGCACCGCTGACGGTGATCGGGGATGCCGAGGGTACCGGCACCGAGGTACGATTTCTACCCAGTAAAGAGATCTTTAGCGATACCGAGTTTCACTACGATATCCTGGCCAAACGTCTGCGAGAGCTTTCCTTCCTTAACTCCGGTGTGCGCATTGTTTTAAGTGATGAGCGCAGTGATAAGCAGGACGTATTTGAATATAAGGGTGGAATTAGTGCCTTTGTAGAGCACCTAAACCGTAATAAAACACCTTTGCATGAAGCGGTGTTCCACTTTGTGACCGAAAAAGATGATATAGGAGTGGAGGTCTCCCTGCAGTGGAATGACTCCTACCAGGAAAATATTTTCTGCTATACCAATAACATTCCTCAGCGCGATGGTGGTACCCATCTTGCCGGCTTTCGTGCCGCCCTAACCCGTACACTGAATAACTACATCGATAGTGAAGGCGTCGCGAAGAAGGCGAAGATATCCCCCAGCGGAGATGATGCCCGTGAAGGTTTGACCGCGGTACTGTCTGTGAAGGTGCCGGATCCCAAGTTCTCCTCACAAACCAAGGACAAGCTGGTTTCCTCCGAGGTGAAAAGTGCGGTGGAATCGGCTATGGCGGAGAAACTGCAGGAGTTCCTGCTGGAGAATCCCCAGGATGCCAAGGGCATCGCCTCGAAGATAGTGGATGCCGCCCGTGCCCGTGAAGCTGCACGTAAGGCTCGTGAAATGACACGCCGTAAAGGTGCGCTGGATATCGCTGGCTTACCCGGCAAACTGGCAGACTGTCAGGAGAAGGACCCGGCCCAATCTGAACTATTCCTGGTAGAGGGTGACTCCGCCGGTGGTTCTGCCAAGCAGGGCCGCGATCGTAAGTTCCAGGCCATACTGCCGTTGAAAGGTAAGATCCTTAACGTAGAAAAGGCCCGTTTTGACAAAATGCTCTCTTCCGCTGAAGTAGGTACGTTAATAACCGCGATGGGCTGTGGTATTGGCCGTGAGGAGTACAACCCGGATAAGCTACGTTACCATCGTATAATTATCATGACGGATGCCGATGTGGATGGTTCTCACATCCGTACCCTGCTGCTGACCTTCTTTTATCGTCAAATGCCTGAACTGATTGAACGTGGCTACATCTATATTGCTCAACCGCCTCTCTACAAGGTGAAAAAGGGCAAGCAGGAACGTTACGTGAAGGATGATACTGAGCTCAGCGAATATCTGCTGCAAAATGCCCTGGATGGGACCAGCCTGTATGTTGGGGGAGATGCGCCGGCAATCAGTGGTGTACCACTGGAGAGTCTGGCCCGCGATTATGTCACCGTAATGAGTGCCATCCAGCGCTTGAGCAAGCGATACAATGGCAATGTGCTGGAAAAAATGATCTACCTACCGGCCATCGATCTTGAAAAGCAGCGTGATGAGTCTGTAATGCAAGATTGGTTTAGCTATATGGAAAGTCGCCTGAACCAGCAGGGTAATGGCAAGATCAGCTATAAGATCCTGGTGGAGTCTGATGCGATTAACGGGGGTTACCTGGGTAGAGTCATGGTAATCCAGCATGGTGTGAGTAATGAGTACGTGATAGACGGTGAGTTTTTTGCTTCCGGTGAATACCAACGTATCAGTGCCCTGGGTGCCCAGTTGCAGGGACTGTTTTCCGATGGTGCCTATGTGGCACGTGGTGAGCGTCAGCATGAGATAGAAAGTTTCAAGCAGGCGATGGACTGGCTAATGGATGAGTCCAAACGTGGCCAGCACATTCAGCGCTATAAGGGTTTGGGGGAAATGAATCCGGATCAGCTGTGGGAAACCACCTTGAATGCTGAGACACGACGTCTGTTGCAGGTACAGATCGAGGATGCCATTGCGGCGGACGAGATATTCACCACCTTGATGGGTGACCAGGTAGAGCCTCGTCGAGACTTTATCGCGAGTACTGCCTTATCGTCCAGTCATCTG
>JABURU010000157.1 GCA_014762485.1 Gammaproteobacteria bacterium
CCATGTTGCATTAGAAAAAATCCAAAGACCAGGCTGCTCAGAAAGTGAGCCTGTTCTGGGCCGATCAAAATAATGCAGGCACCCATGTAAATATTAGTGGTGGAGCCGTTACCCGTTATGCCAAAAACCGTGATAACGCGATTAAGCTACTGGAGTTCCTGGTCAATGACTCTTCACAAAAATGGTATGGTGAAGTGAATAACGAATATCCGGTAAAATCAGGTACACAAATTAGCGGTGTCCTAAAGGCATGGGGCACATTCGAGGCAGATACCCTGGATCTGCACTTACTGGGTAAATACAACGCCGAAGCTGTACGCATTATGGATCGTGCTGGCTGGCGATAAGCACTCTCTGAGAATGCATGCAGTTAACTAAACGGCAACAGGCCAGTACCTTTAACTTACCGCGCCCCGACTGGTGGCGCGGTTCTGTTTTTTTAGTCACACTCATCCTGGCCTTGCCGGTGCTGGTGATCTTTAGCTTCATCTTCACCCCCAGTGGTGAGGTTTGGCAGCACCTGGCAGATACCGTGCTGGCCGACTATGTCAGCAACTCACTTCTCTTGGTGTTCGGCGTTGCCATCGGCACATTACTCATAGGAGTCAGCAGCGCCTGGGTGGTCACCGCAACATCGTTCCCGGGGCGCAAGCTGTTTGAATGGGCGCTGTTATTACCGATGGCGATACCCGCCTACATCATAGCCTATACCTATACCGGCATGCTGGACTTTGCCGGTCCTGTGCAAACGGCTTTACGTGAATGGTATGGATGGGGTTACGGTGACTACTGGTTCCCGGATATCCGTTCTTTATGGGGCGCGGCCTTGATGCTCACCCTGGTGCTTTACCCTTATGTATACCTGTTAGCACGCGCCGCATTTTTAGAGCAATCCGTTTGTATCCTTGATGTCGGTCGTAGCATGGGGATGGGGCCATGGGCTGTATTATTCAAAATAGCCCTGCCACTGGCTCGCCCAGCCATCATCACCGGCCTGTCACTGGCACTGATGGAAACCTTAGCCGACTTCGGCACCGTGCAGTACTTTGGGGTTGATACCTTTACCACCGGCATATTCCGTACCTGGTTGGGCCTTGGCGACAGTGCCGCCGCCGCCCAGCTATCCGCAATGCTATTGGTATTTGTTTTTACACTGGTGATTATTGAGCGCTGGTCACGAAGACAGGCACAATATTTCAGTAGCCGCACCTTTAAACCCATGCCTCGTATTAAGCTAACGGGCATGCGTGCCACCTTTGCCTTTATAACCTGCTTCCTGCCGCTGTTATTCGGCTTCCTGTTACCCGCCGGGCAATTATTATCATGGAGCATCGATACCGCCGGCGAGATGATCGATAGCAGCTTCTTTAGCTTGATCATTAATAGCCTGTTACTGGCAGGCAGCGCCGCCATTATTGCCCTGGTGATTGCACTGTTCATGACCTATGGCAAGCGCATGCGCGGTAACAAGGCTATCAGCACCGCGGTCCGAATATCGGCCATGGGTTATGCCGTACCCGGTACCGTGTTAGCCGTTGGCGTGATGATCCCGTTTGCCTGGCTGGACAACACCCTGGATAGCTGGATGCGTGATCAGTTTGGTTACTCTACCGGTTTATTATTGAGTGGTACGATCATCGCGCTGTTATTTGCTTATACCGTTCGTTTCCTGTCGGTTTCTCTACAAACCGTTGAGGCTGGTCTGGGTAAGATTCGACACTCGATGGATGATGCCGGCCGTTCACTGGGTTACACACCAGGGCAAGTATTAACCTATATACATTTGCCTATCATGCGCAGTACATTATTAACTGCGGTGCTAATGGTCTTTGTCGATGTCTTAAAAGAACTGCCCGCAACCTTAATGCTACGCCCATTTAATTTTAATACCCTGGCCGTACGCGCCTATGAACTGGCAGGTGATGAGCGCCTGGCCGATGCATCCAGTGCTGCCCTTGCCATCGTCCTGGTAGGAATTATCCCTGTTATAATGCTCAGCCGCGCCATCGCGCGAGCCAAACCCGGTGAAGAACATGTTACTTGAGTTAGACCACATAGACATCGCTTATGGTAATACCGCAGTCATCTCCGATGTCAGCTTCCAGTTAGAGGATGGTGATATCGGTTGTCTGTTGGGACCCAGTGGTTGTGGTAAAACCACCTTGTTACGAGCCATAGCTGGGTTTGAAAAGATCAGCAGTGGCAAGATCCTTATCCAGCATGGCGTGGTCAGCAGTACCCATTTACATATTGCTCCTGAGCGTCGGCGTATCGGCATGGTGTTTCAGGATTTTGCCCTGTTTCCTCACTTAAGCGTCGCCGATAATATCGCCTTTGGCATACGTACGATGGTCAAAGAGCAACTTAACAAGCGTGTCGAAGAGCTATTGGTACTGGTCGGCCTGGAAGGGTATGGCAAGCAATACCCTCATCAACTCTCTGGCGGCCAGCAGCAGCGTGTTGCCCTGGCTCGTGCCCTGGCACCTCGTCCTAGTCTTTTATTACTGGACGAGCCTTTCTCCAGCCTGGACGTCGAACTGCGTGAACAGTTGGTACCGGAAATTCGTCGCATTCTGAAGAAAGAGAAGATCACTGCTATCCTGGTTACCCATGATCAGTTTGAAGCCTTTGCCATGGCTGACAACATAGGGGTGATCAACCAGGGACAACTGCAACAATGGGATACGGCTTATCATCTGTATCATCAACCAGCGAGTCGCTTTGTGGCTGACTTTATCGGTCAGGGCGTCATGCTGCCGGGTACGGTACTAAATCAACAACAAGTAGAAACCGATCTGGGCATCATTGATGGCGAGATTCCAACAGGCTGTAAAAAAGGCTGTGCAGTAGATATCCTGGTACGCCCCGATGACATCATTCATGATGATCACGCCCAGCAATTTGCCGAGGTCATAGATAAACGCTTCCGCGGAGCAGACTTTCTTTATACCCTGAGACTATCCAGTGGTAACGAAGTACTTTGTTTTGCCCCCAGCCACCACAACCACCAAATCGGCGAACGTATCGGTATTCATCATGAAATAGATCACCTGGTTATTTTTCCACAGGAAAAATAACCATCATAATTTTCACAATCTTTTTACCAGCTATATAACATTTAACGCTTCTATCGAGCTAAAATCACACCCTGACCACTCTAATTAATATGGTATTGGCTGCTTATGCAAGCTCGGCACAAGACAATGCTCGCCACCCTTCTGGTGCTGGCCTGGGTATCCACCACGGCCTATGCCTTCTGGTGGTTTGAGTTCAAGGATCTAAGACCATTTGACACCACCTCCAATGGCCAGATTGTCCAGCCCGAATTAATCTCTTTAAGCGCCTCTTTGCAGCAGGTAACTTCCGTCCGTCGCACCAGCGTGGTGCACTTCTGGAATCCAGACTGTTACTGTAACCGTTTTAACAATGCGCACTTACAGCAAATTCGCGAGCGTTATGCTAAGGATGGAGTCGACTTTTATCTAGCGGTAGCAGGCAAGCTTTCTGCTAATCATAAACAGTCTATTCAAGATACCTTTGGTGCAATTAAGCTTATCGAAGTCAATAATCCACAGCTGCTAAAAAATATTCCATCTACCCCCTCTGCGGCAGTTATCTCTCCGGAATATGGGGTAGCCTATTATGGACCATATAGTGAAGGTGCCACGTGCTCAGCACAAAATGGCTCCTTTGTTGAGTCCGCTCTTAACACAATCAACTCCGGTCAACAGACAAAGTCACTTAACACTTTAGCCTTTGGATGTTACTGTGACTGGAGTTCCATATAATTAATTACAGGTAACAAACAATGGCCGGTAAAAAATCACAAGTCAGTAGTGCTTTCACACTGCATGGCTTATACAAACAGGGTGATAAAATCATGGTGGGCGTACTATGGTTTCACCTACTGGTTTCATTCGGCGTAGGAACGGTCTATGACACTCAAAGTGCCGCCCTCGCCATCGGTCTACCCGCTGCACTGGTTCCTACCATCCTGGCATTTATGATGCCTGGCTCTAGGTTGACTCGTAGTGTCATTGCCGCCGCCTTCATGGTGTTCTCGGCCCTGGTGATACACCAGGCCCATGGCATGCTGGAAATGCACTTTGGTATCTTTGCCTTACTGGCATTCTTACTCTACTACCGTGACTGGCTGCCTATTATTGTCGCCGCCGGTGTAATCGCCGTACATCACTTAACCTTTAATTATCTACAGGAATGGGGTTACGGTGTTTATATCTTTGAAAATCGTACCGGCCTGGATATTGTGTTAATCCATGCCGCTTACGTAGTGTTTGAATCAACCATCCTGGTGTTTATGTCGCTGCATGCACGTAAAGAAGCTTATCAAACCGAAGAGCTGCACGAGATTGGCTCACACCTGCAAATTACGAATGGCTCCATCAATCTGACCTACCGTAATGAGAATGCCAAAAGTGACTTTGCTATTGGCTTTAACCAGTTTATGGACGCTGTACACGGTGTGATCTCCAATGCCAAGGCTGCCGCGGAGCGTATGAGCCAGTCCACCAGTAACCTGACCGAGATCACCATCCAGACCTCTCAGGATATTCAGAAGCAGCTATCGGAAACCGATGCAACCGCCACCGCGATCACAGAAATGGCATCCACTTCTGAAGAGGTCGCACGTAACGCCACCGCGGCAGCCGAGTCTGCCAGAAATGCTGACGAAGATGCCAATAATGGTAGAAAGGTGGTGGATGAAACAGTAGGCGCGATTAA
>JABURU010000181.1 GCA_014762485.1 Gammaproteobacteria bacterium
TTATTGGCCCAACTGTTGATTATACGGTTGGCTCCAATGAAGTCATGGCATTCCATGATATGGAAATAGAGATTCGTAACGGGAAATAAATATTACTCATTCATTTTTTTGGATAAACCGACATAATAATTTTTTCTGAGGTGAGTTCATCAACAAATTCGAGCTGCCCTAGCTCTTTTGAAGTTTGGTGGATCAAAGCTTCAAGCTCTTTATCTAGCTCTGTAGTGAATGCCCCCTCTTCCTTTGCTTTCTCTTTTATCAGGTAGGTATTATTTAGAAAGTTATTAATTACGTGTTGCGATGCTGAGACAGTAGCAAAATAAACGTCGTTTTTTTCCTTCTCGGATTTAATCCTGTTTTTTACATCACGCTCGATAAATACGCCAAATATTATGAGTAAGATACAGATTACAATCCTCATCCAGAGCTCATTGGAATCTGATGGGATAATCTCGAAGCCTGATTGCTGATCAAATATATAGTAATGAAGTGTCGATTCTGTAAACCAAAAAGCGATGCTTATAAAAATAGCAGCATTTAGGTAAGTGTTTTTCAAAGTTAGTTCCTTTTACTTGACGTTTTACCTTGTCAGATTAATGAATGACTAAGATTTTCTCCATAATAGCATGGCCTTTATTTTGTCGCTCTGCGGTGGGTAATACCTCCATGCTAGGCCAAATGCCAGATTTCAGTGCATCCGCATAGTGGTGTGATAGCCCGGCACTCTGCATCGCCTCAAAGGCTTGGATGTAATCATATTTCAATATTTTCCAGCATGCCTGAATGGTATCCCCATGGGCTTGTAGTATTAAATACCACCCATTTTGTGTGCCATCATTGGCAGGCATGCCAATGACACCGGCATTTAACCAGTAGTTATTATCAACCTGCTGTCCAAATGGTATGCCACAATGTCCCGCAATTACGACATCGCTACCCGAGTGATGAATTTCATCGCGTTTAAGGTTAGTGTCTGTAGAGTGAAATATAAACCGATTTTTTTCGCTGACACCACCATGGATTACGCAAAATGACTTATTGTTGAAGGTAAAATGAATTCTCTCTGGCAGCTGTTTCATCCACTCCTTGCTATGTTTGGATATGTGACTAGAGGCGTACCTGTACCAGTTGTCTGATAACAGGTCACATGCACTGCCCTCCTCAAATCCACAGCCGCAATCATCCTTGTTATATGCAACGGACTCTTCACAGTTTCCCATTACAACATGAATGCCCCAATCCTGGACCAGTTTGATGGTCTCTTCAGGCTCAGCGCAATAGGCGACTATATCCCCAGTACAGATAACCTGTTGTGGGGAGAGCTTCATCTCCTGCGCCACTTTTTTCATCGCCTGTGTGGCGGCAAGGTTACTATAAGGTCCACCAAATACTACAAGTGGTCCAGCTAAACTGCCTAGTTCAAGTACCGACATTAGGCGTTATGCATCGCATTATTGGTAGATGGACGGCCTTGTTTGCCGCCCAGCCAATATGAACCATTGCCGAGTAGTAACACGGCCGCCGAAATGAATAATAGCTTGGTATATTTATGATAACCCCCCATCAGCTGACTGTAGCCAGATGACTCTGTGAAATAGAGTATGGCTCCGCCAATGGCGAATATAAAGCTGGCCAGGTAGCTCCACAAAGGGATATCGGTACGGCCACTCCACAGTGAGAAAAAGATAACCGGTGCAAGATATAGAGAGGCCGTGCCACTTACTGCAACGGCGCTAAACAGATCCTTGTTGCCATAGAAGACCAGCAACAAACCCAGTAGCATGAAAATTACCATGGTGATACGACCATTTTTTACACTGGCCTGGGTTAATCCCATGTCCACGGCTACTAACTTGGCCGAACTGGACAAGGTACTGTCCAGCGTCGACATGGCGGAAAGTACCAGTAAGATGCTAATTAATAACATCGGCAGCTCACCAAGCAATCGTGATAATACTTCGTTCATGGTTTCACCGCTAACGGCATGTGCACCGGCAAATACCCCTAGAGAACCAAATAATATAATTGACACACCACTAAGCCAGGCGGCATGCAGGAAGCTTTTTTGAGTGGTCTTGCGATCAGACAGGAAGCCTCGATCCATCATTACCGGATCATGCATGGGATAACTCCATACCTGTAATAACGCCACAAGTAATAGGATGGGACCAGGTTCACTAATATCAAATGACTTAAACCATAGATCGGAAAACTGGAAGCTACTACCCGCTCAGGTCAGGACAACCACGAGCACCAATACGATCAGGAACAACATCATTTGGTATAAGTCGGTTTTTAATGAAGCATGAAGCCCTCCCAGCATGGAATATATAAGGGTGGTTACCGCCAGGCCCAGTACGGCAAATATGTATGCATTCGAGCCTGCAGCACCAAATAAAATACCGATGACTAACAGGTTGGCGAAGACCTCGCTAACAAGTCGAATGCCCACGACAAAGTTATAACAACGTGTTCCCCATTGTCCAAACCTGGCATGTAAAAATGCCTGCACGCTGCTAAAGCCATGTCGAAAGCGTAGGCTATCGATAATACGGCCACCGCTAATAAATGATAAGTAATAGGCGGCATACGCCAGGGTACCCCAGATCCCATAGTAAAATCCCAGTATCGCGGCATTCATCAAGGAGCGAGCAAAGATCCATGTTGTCACCTGTGAAAAGGTCAGCATTAATAAGCTCGGCAACTCTCCTTTGGGTGATATACCTTTAAAAAAGGCCGCTTCATGTAGCGCTTTAGGTGAGAGTAAAATCGAAACCAGGGCAAGAATGCCGATAATAACGGCGAGGGTAATATCCATTAGATTGCAAACCTACATTGAGTTTTTTTCTGCGGCTCATGCTATCGCACTCGCTGATGAAATCTTTGCATATAGAGTAGCAAGTGAGAGATGTAATAGAAACGGCGGGCGTAGCTGGCTAACTACGCGCTGGTTTCGTTAGCTGTGGTTTAATCACTGGTGGATATATCTATTTCCATGCGCTCAACATCGGCCAGGGTTACCTGCTTGCCCTCTATGGTTTCAAACATACGGCCCTCAATATCACCTCGTCGAGCCTGGTATTCATTTAGATTACCCGTTTGGGAATTAATAACGCGAACGGTCACCACGCGGTAGTTCTTCTCCCAGTCGAAATAGAGAATGAAAGCGGTGGAGGACAGCATTAAAAGGATGAAAATATAAAGTACCGGGCGAGGAATAAATGGCTCTTTTTCACTCGCCTTAGGGGCATTAGCGGTACGAGACCTGGCTGGGGGAGATTGAGCGCCACTGCCACGTCGTCTTACGTACATTGCCAGGCCGATGATCATGGATAGGGTCAAAAATATCTTTAATAACATATAATTATATTACTTATTTAAAGTTGTGTGTCATGTATTGAAGTCCACCAGTATACCCTATCACGCGCGAAATAAACTCAATCTTGACTAAGTCCAAATTGGCCTTTATTCTCGCCTCTGATTTTGATAACCACCCTAAAAACTGTGATTTTTAAGGAGACATAAATGGGCGTACTTGTTGGTCGTCAGGCCCCTGATTTTACTGCCGCAGCCGTTCTAGGCGACGGTTCCATCGTTGATGATTATAACTTTGCTTCTGCCACTAAAGGCAAATACGCGGTTGTGTTCTTCTACCCACTGGACTTTACCTTTGTATGTCCTTCTGAGCTGATCGCCTTTGATCATCGTCTGGAAGAGTTCACCAAGCGTGGCGTAGAAGTGGTGGGTGTATCCATCGATTCTCAGTTCACTCACAATGCCTGGCGTAACACCCCTATCAATGACGGTGGTATCGGACCGGTTAAATACACCCTGGTTGCCGATGTGAAGCACGACATCTGCCAGGCGTACGATGTAGAGCATCCAGAAGCTGGCGTGGCTTTCCGTGGTTCATTCCTGATCGACAAGGAAGGCCAGGTTCGTCACCAGGTCGTGAATGATTTACCTCTGGGTCGTAACATCGACGAGATGCTGCGCATGATCGATGCCCTGCAATTCACCGAAGAGCACGGCGAAGTATGCCCTGCCGGCTGGAACCAGGGTGACAAGGGTATGGACGCATCACCTGATGGTGTTGCCAAGTACCTGACTGAAGAAGCTGACAAGCTGTAATAGCGGGTTAACTACTTTAGTAAAAACAGGGGGCCTCGGTCCCCTGTTTTTATTTTAGCGTTATAAATCTGTACAATACGCGGCTCTTCAAAGAGCAAAACAAATGTCAGATAGTTCATACATCAGTCTACTTTCCATCCCCCCCTTACCGTCCAGTGGTAAACAGAACTGGGGACGCCTCTACGGCAGCGCACAATCATTAGCCATTGCCAATAGCATCAAGCAGGCAACGGGGCCCGTTTTGCTAGTAACCGCCGATGCCCCTGCGGCGATGCGGCTGGAACAGGAACTGCAGTTCTACCTCGGGGATGATATCCCCTTGCTCAATTTCCCTGACTGGGAAACATTACCGTATGACATGTTTTCACCTCACCAGGACATTATTTCTGAGCGTTTATCAACACTATCCCGCCTGCCTGGATTGAGTAAAGGCGCGCTTATTGTTCCGATCACCACGTTGATGCTACGTGTCGTGCCGAGGCAGTATCTGGATGGTCATAGCCTGGTGATGGATGTCGGTGACAGCCTTGATATCGATGGGCTACGCCGCCAACTGGAAAGTAGAGGATATATCTGTGTATCACCAGTGAGTGAGCATGG
>JABURU010000281.1 GCA_014762485.1 Gammaproteobacteria bacterium
ACTTACTATGTCCTGCCATGAATCCCTCTTGTCTACTCTCAGTGGTATCTTTAGGTTAGCAATATTTTATCATGGGCCTGAAAGGTAGAAAAAATCGTTTATTGCACCAGGATTTCCAGTTTATCCGGCCCCACTTCCACCACGTCCTTGCTCGATAGCAGGTGCTTTTCGATGCCAATCTTGCGTTCATTCACCTTGGGAAGGAATGCACCACCGACATAGGTGATGTAGCAATCATCACCACGACGGGCGATCTCGGCTATACCGGTACCCTTGGTACCGATACGAATCCCCTCTTTATCGACGACCTTAATCTGTCCCATATTGACGCCAGTGAGAAACTTTACCGCGATCATACGACCGTCGGTGATCATGCCCTGGGTCATTATCATCGTGGAGTCATTGGCCGTAATAGCGGTTTGACTGAACATTAACCTCAGTTTGCCAAACTGAACGATGTCACCACTACTCATTTTTTGGCTAGTGATACGCTCACCATTAACGAAAGTACCGTTTGTACTATTCTTATCTTCAAGAGAAAACACTTCACCGCCCGGTGCACTTATATCTTGCCTGCGAATCAGTAATGCATGGTTGCCACTGACCGTGCCATCTACCAGCACAATATCATTATCCGGGTTTCGACCAACCGTCATTTGGTCTTTATCAAGAAGGAATTCTTCATCTTCTTTACCTACTTGATTTAATATCAGTTTAGCCATTCCGCATCCTCAACTACTGTGTTCTACGCTTACAACAATTACTGAAATATTATCAGGACCACCGGCATCCAGCGCCATATCCACCAGCTTTCTGGGCATCTTGCTTATTTCATCTTTACTTTGTACCAGAGCCTGCTGGATAGCGTTGTCATTTACTACATCAGTCAGTCCGTCTGAACATAACAAATACATATCACCCGCCTGCACATCAAATTCATACAGGTCGGATTCAACCTCGTTCTGCAGCCCCACTGCTCGGGTGATAATGTTTTTCTGTTGTGATTTTTCGGCCTCTTCTTTTGTCATAAAGCCGCGTTCAACCCATTCACTAACCAGAGAATGATCTCGAGTGAGTTGTGTTAGCTCATTCTCACGATACCGGTATACTCGAGAGTCACCTATATTGCCACAGACTAAATGCTCGGCATGGTAACTCACCACCACCAGGGTAGTGCCCATACCATTGCAACCTGTATTGGACATGGCATGTTCAAACACTACCGCGTTGGCTCGTAACATGGCCTGACTAATACCGGCCTTTAATTCATCAGTATTTATACTGCTACCCAGGACAGCTGATAGACTATGTTTTACCGTGTCGACCGCCAGCTTACTGGCAACCTCTCCTGCATTATGTCCACCCATGCCATCAGCGAGAATTGCCAGGCCCTGCTCTTCGTTCCAGTCTATCGAGTCTTCGTTATTGCTCCGCACAGCACCGACATCGGTTAAACCGAAAATTGACAGAGAAATATTGCCTTCGTGTAATGACGCCATGTATTACAGACTCTCCCTGCATTTCCTGATGGCTTGTGCAAACTGTCCCGCAGTTTCATAACGCTTATCGAGCTCTTTTTGCAATGCTTTATTCAAAATCGTTGAGATACATGCAGGCAAATCATCACGTACACGTCGAATACTCAGGTGTTTCTCGTTGGCGATCTTAAACATTAATGCCGCCAGCGAATCACCTTCAAATGGCAGCCTACCCGACAATAACAGATACATCATCACGGCAAGGGAAAAGATATCACTGCGCCCATCCACTCTCTTACCGGAGATCTGCTCAGGTGACATGTATGAAGGTGTACCCAAAATAGTACCGGTTTTGGTCTTGCTGGAGTCAGTCAACGAGGCAATGCCGAAGTCAGTTACCGAAACCTTTCCGGTTTTTGGTTCATAAATGATATTGCCCGGCTTGATATCGCGGTGGATGACTTTATTGTTATGTGCATAATCGAGTGCATCAGCCACCTGTTCACCAATACTTAATACCGTATCCACCGGTAATAGCTGTTCTGGCTTGGCGTAAACAGAAAGATTTACCCCTTGCAGATAATCCATGGCGATATAGGCCAGATCCTCTTCTTCACCCACATCATATACGGTAACGATATTGGCATGGCTTAAGCGGCCCGCGGCCTCCGCTTCACGATAGAAACGTTCCTTGGCCTCCTGAATTTCATCCGCCTCAAACTCGGCATTTAATGCAATGGTTTTAATCGCCACCTGCCGACCGATACGTGGATCCTGGGCCAGATACACGGTGCCCATCGCACCACGCCCCAGCCGGCTTTCTACCTGGTAACGCCCTAAACGTGGACTTTCTATACCATCGCCACTGATGATCATTGTCGCCGCCGCTGCCCCCTGGGTGACGCCTCGTGCTACGGCATTTTCCATTTCACGCATGCGTTTGA
The DNA here is from genome assembly GCA_014762485.1 of Gammaproteobacteria bacterium. GTDB lineage: Bacteria > Pseudomonadota > Gammaproteobacteria > Thiohalospirales > Thiohalospiraceae > JABURT01. The sequence goes on from JABURU010000281.1 coordinate 2,423, forward strand.
TGCGTTCTTTAACATCCTGATAGTCAAACTGCAGTTCCTGTATATACGAAAATACAGACGCCGCTTTATTGAACTGGCGCTTACGCTCATAGGCCAGGGCCAGATCATATAAGCTGGCAAGTACATCATCGGTAGCCTGACAATTTCTTAAACTGTTAAATGCCTCATCCAGGTTCCCCTGTTGCTGTTGCACCTGACCCAGCTTGCTATAGGCCGCATTGGCACCATGTTGCGCGGTTAACATAAATGTCCAGTAACGACGTAACTGACGTGCCGATAACAATAAATAGCCAACTAACAGGAATACTGCGGGTAGCGCCACCGGCCACCATTGCCGACTTAAAATCATTAACATCCATTCGCTCAACATAAGTATGCTGACTATGGAAAGCGTCATCCACGCGGCGGTTTTTATCTTCACCCTGGGCAATAGCCACCACAGATAAAAAGCACCCAGGGCTAATAACAACCATTGAATAAGACGGCTATATTCAGGCTGGACATAAAAGTCCTGATTCATAATCGACGATACTAGTTGCGCTTGCATTTGTGCCGGTGTGACCTGCAAACCATTAGGTAAATCGATTTGATTATAGCTCGTGGAACCTTCAACTATAATAACCTTACCGCGCAGCTCAGAACGTTTCACTTTGCCATTTAGCAAACGACTCATATCTATTTGTTTAAGGCTTTGCTGATAAAATGTGGGATAGAGATAAAAGCGTGAATCGGTGCGTACACTATGAGCCGCAATGTTCACCCCTCTGTCGGCGATTAATCCCAGACGCGTCGGCCTTACCCGGTTTGCCCTTGCTACCAGCCGCAATGCAAACGATGGCATTAACTGTCCACCATTTCGATAAATCAACGGTTGTTGCAAACGGTTAGGTTCATATAAACCGATGCCGCTATATTTCAGGAATGCCTCTTGAGGAAGTAAGACATGCTCAACCTGCTCCAGCTGCCGCCCCAGTATCCAGTCAGGTAACTGCTGCCAGTAAGGTTGTAAGTCTTTTATCTGAGGTAGCTGTTCTTTTTTATCTATTGTATCTGGCGACTGGCCAAAACCATCTGGAGCAAGATAAGCCAGTATTGGCTGCTTGCTTCTTTGCAGCTGTCGACTGAGCTGGGCATCACCATCGATGGCCTTTTCCAGGCTTGATAGTTGCTGTTTGTACTGTTTTGCCAGGCTACGTTGCCGTTTATTGAGCGCTTGATCGACATTCAGTTTCTGCAATGACTGTAAGCGCTTTTGCGCTGCCGGATCCTGTGTGCCGGATAGTTCGGTAACCACTCCAATGGCAGCGGGTTTAGATTTGCGTATAGATGATATGGCATCGGCCATTACGCTGCGAGGCAGGTGGTTACCCCACTCCTGCCGCGCCTTGGGATCCATATGAATAACTATGACCTGTTCACTGGGACGTGTCTGTGGACCAAACCGGCTGGAAAGCTGGTACACCCACTCGTCAACACTCTTCATCAGCGGTAAACTCGATGACAGGACAAATACCAGGGTCAGGACAAATATCCCCATACCTCTCGATAACCATAGACTTTTGCTAATTAGCTTCTTAAGCAGACGTTTTATGTATGGCATCCTGAACCTTTGTTCCTGTGGTCGGTTTTGCACCAGGGCAAGCTATTTTTACTTTTTATTACAACATACTACACAACCATGCTGGCTACTGTGTATGTTTCACAGTTTTTATATCGGCTGTTGAGCGCCAGAAAAACAGCCCAAACGAAAAAAACGACTTATCTGTATGGGGACTTCCTTCGCAAACAGAATGCCTGTGTGTGAATATGGCAGTACACACCGGTCTTTCATCGATGACAAATAGGCCTCGCTCACCCGAACTGTGCCATCATTTGGCTCATCAAAGTGTACAAACAGGCGACCTAGTCCTACAGGGTGGCTACCGGCAATTCCGGCCAGGGGTATATGAGAAGGCCAGTCTGGTAACTTTCCATCCAGCCCCTGCTCGAACCCTTCACCCAAGATCCAGCGCCAACGTGTTTGCTTCAAATACCTGGCCAGATGACTACCCTGGTGAGGCGTAGAGATGGTAACCGCCTGCTTAATGAGTTCGGGGTTAGTGGCGGCTAGATGGCGCAGCACCAATCCTCCCATACTATGCGCGACGATAGAGACAGGTTGTGAAAAGTGGGTCCTGATATGTGTAGCCAGATATTCGGCCTGGGTAGCGAGGGAATAACGTCGACTAGGGTAGGAGTAATTATTGGTATGGTAATCTAGCTGACGCAGTCCCTGCGCCAGCTTATTCATAATGAAACCG
>JABURU010000215.1 GCA_014762485.1 Gammaproteobacteria bacterium
GCTCAACCGCCAGGCTGTGGACTTCATCCTGATAACCAAACTGTTTGGCGATGGTGCGTTGATGGTCGAAGAGAAGCCGATCCTCCCGTCTGCCGGTAATTAGGTGTAAGGCAAAACGAACCTTCCAGAGAAAGTACTGACCTTCTGCCAGGGTTTCATATTCTTGTTCGTTAAGAAAATTGTGATCGACAAGATCGTGTAATGTTTTTGCCCCAAAGTGGCGCTTCGCTACCCAGCCGATCATCTGGATATCGCGTAATCCGCCTGGGCCTTCCTTAACGTTTGGCTCCAGATTGTAGGCAGTGTCATCGTATTTTGCATGGCGCTGCTTTTGCTCTTCCCATTTGGCGGCAAAAAAATCACGGCTGGGCCAGATGGTATTGGGACCGCTTTGTTCGCACAGAAAGTCAAACAGGTGGGCAGGCCCCAGCAGCAGGCGTGACTCCATCAGGTTGGTGGCAATGGTAATGTCGGCCTGCGCCTCACGAATACAGGCAGCCAGTGAGCGGGTGCTGTGGCCTATCTCCAGTCCGATGTCCCACATAAAGGTAAGGAAGCCCTCCAGGGACTCACGATACTCATGCTCCTCGTGTTGTAGCAGGATCAGGATATCGATATCAGAACCGGGGTGTAATTCACCACGACCATAACCACCGACGGCGATGAGGGCAATATCCTCGGGATTGGCTGGGAAAAAGTCGTGCCAGGCATGACACAGGATGGAGTCCACCAACTGGGCACGCTGTACAACCAGTGTTTCAACTGGGACACCTGCCTCGAAATTTTGGTTTAGGGTTTCTCGTGCCTGCTGGAGGATATTTTTGTAGGCGCTGATAGGGGCTGTGCCGCTGGACAGTAGCGTGTCCAGCGTTTCCAGGCTGCTTTCAATGGATAGGCCCATAATTTAGCCGAAATTCTCATCTGGCCGTATAGTCAGCACCTCGTAGCCTGTCTCCGTTACCAGGATGGTATGTTCCCATTGTGCCGAAAGTTTATGATCCTTGGTGACGACGGTCCACTCATCGGGTAGCAGCTTCACGTCTCGCTTACCGGCATTAATCATCGGTTCTATGGTAAAGGTCATACCAGGTTCAAGCTTGATCCCGGTGCCCGCTTTACCATAGTGCAACACCTGTGGCTCTTCGTGAAATTTTTCACCAATTCCATGACCGCAATACTCGCGTACCACGGAGAAGTTATTATTTTCGGCATGGGTCTGTATGGCATGGCCGATATCACCGAGCTGGATACCTGGACGTACCATCTCTATCCCCAGCTTCATGCATTCATAGGAAATACGGGAGAGGCGCTCAGCCAGCACCGAGGGCTTACCGACCATAAACATCTTACTGGTATCACCATGAAAGCCATCTTTAATGACGGTGATATCGATATTGATGATATCGCCTTTCTTTAATTTCTTTTCCGCCGGTATACCGTGACAGATCACATGGTTTACCGAGGTGCATATGGATTTGGGAAAACCGTGATAATTCAGCGGAGCCGGGATGGCGCCCTGCTCGTTAACTATGTAATCATGACAGATCTGGTCCAGCTCATTGGTGGTAATACCGGGTTTGACATGAGGCTCGATCATTTCCAGCACATCTGCCGCGAGGCGGCCCGCTACACGCATTTTTTCTATCTGTTCGGGCGTTTTAATGCTTACGCTCATCCTGCAATCTCTAATATCGGGTGAATGGAATTATTATCGCACAACTTTTCAACGAAATTGTGTCTATCTCGTTGAGCCGTAAAGCCGTTTATGGTATAAATCGCGCGCCGGTTTCGCAAATGTCTTGTGAAACGGAAATTACATTACACACATGCACCGACACATGTTCCAGGGTGCCTGCTTAGTCAGGTTGGACACATGGGGTGTATGGAAGTTTTAACCCTATACAATTTAGGAGCAATCATGTCCGACGTATCCATGCGTGATATGCTGGAGGCCGGTGTTCACTTCGGCCATCAGACCCGTTACTGGAATCCCCAGATGGCACCATATATCTTTGGTGCTCGTAATAAGATTCACATCATTAACCTGGAAAAGACCCTGCCTCTGTACCAGGACGCAATGAATTTCATCAGCAAGCTGGCCTCGAAAAAAGGCAAGGTTCTGTTTGTAGGCACCAAGCGTTCCGCCGCGGAGTCCATTCGTGAAGAGGCCGAACGTGCTGGTATGCCTTACGTTAACCACCGCTGGCTGGGTGGCATGCTGACCAACTACAAGACGGTTAAGCAATCCATCAAGCGCCTGAAGGACCTGGAGGCGATGGCTTCTGATGGTACTTTTGAGCGTATTAGCAAGAAAGAAGCCCTGATGCGTAGCCGCGAAATGGAAAAGCTGGAGCGTAGCCTGGGTGGTATCAAGGATATGCCAGGCCTGCCTGACGCGCTGTTTGTGATCGACGTAGGTCACGAAAACATTGCGATCCAGGAAGCCGTTAAGCTGGGTATCCCTGTGATTGCGGTTGTTGATACCAACCACACACCTAAAGGTGTGGATTACATGATCCCTGGTAACGACGATGCCATCCGTGCCATTCGTCTGTACACCAAGGGTGTGGCTGATGCAGTGATCCTGGGACGTGGTAATATCGCTGATATCGCTGGCGAAGACGATTTCGTAGAGGTAGATGAAGCCGAAGCAGCGCCTGCTGCAGAAGTGGCTGCCCCTGCTGCGGAAGCTGAAGAAAAGCCAGCTGCGACCAAGAAGAAGGCCGCAACCAAGAAAAAAGCCGCAACCAAGAAGAAGGCCGCAACCAAGAAGAAGGCTGCGACCAAGAAGAAAGCTGCAACCAAGAAGGCTGACAGCGAGTAATCTTATTGTCTTCAAACCGGTATATACCGGTATGGCGTAAGCCCGTAAGGGCGGGAGAAGGGGGCTAGGCCCCCTTTTTCGAAAGTTAAACGAATTATCTCTGTGAGGGCGAAATAATGGCTATTACAGCTGCACTGGTAAAAGAACTGCGTGAGCGCTCTGGCGCTGGCATGATGGAGTGCAAAAAGGCACTGGTAGAAACCAACGGTGACATTGAAGCGGCTATCGAGCTGATGCGTAAGTCAGGTATGGCCAAGGCTGACAAGAAGGCTGACCGTACCGCGGCCGATGGTATTATTGCTATTCAGGTAAGCGATGACGGTAAAACCGCTGCCATCGTTGAAGTAAACTGTGAAACCGATTTTGTTGCCAAGGGTGACGACTTCATCAACATGTCTAACAACATCGCCAAGACTATCCTGGCTTCACGTCCAGCTGACCTGGATGGTGCTCTGGCGTTGGAAATGGACGGTGTTTCTATTAGCGACACCATTAAGAGCATGATCGCCAAGATTGGTGAGAATATGTCGGTACGTCGTTTCGAAGTGATCGATTCTGCCGGTACCCTGGGGCAGTACAAGCACGGTGCCCGTATCGGTGTGCTGGTAAACATGGAAGGTGGTGACGAAGAGCTGGCCAAGGATGTTGCGATGCACATTGCCGCTAGTAAGCCTTCCGCTATCTCTGCCGATGACGTACCTGCTGACATCATTGAGAAGGAAAAAGAGATCTTCACCGCCCAGGCACAGGAAAGTGGTAAGCCTGCTGACATCATCGAGAAGATGATCGGTGGTCGTATCAACAAGTTCCTGAAGGAAATTACCCTGCTGGGTCAGCCTTTTGTGAAGGACCCTGACCAGACTGTAGAGAAGCTGCTAAAAGGCGCTGGCGCCACGGTGAAATCTTTCTCTCGCCTGGAAGTGGGTGAAGGTATCGAGAAAAAAGTGGACAACTTCGCTGAAGAAGTTATGGCCCAGGCTCGCGGCGAATAAGGAAGTTAATATATGTCGGAGACATCGCAGAAACAGGTTGCCTACCAACGTATACTGCTCAAACTGAGCGGCGAAGCCCTGATGGGGGATAAGGCCTTTGGCATCGACCCGGACGTACTGACTCGCACCGCGAAGGAAGTGACCGAGGTTGCTAAAGCCGGAATCCAGATCGGCATGGTCATCGGTGGCGGTAACCTGTTTCGCGGTGTCAGCCTGTCTTCTACCGGCATGCATCGAGCCAAGGCCGATCAGATGGGGATGCTGGCGACAGTGATGAATGCCCTGTCGATGCAGGACGCCCTGGAACGTGAAGGATTGGAAGTACGAGTAATGTCGGCGTTACAGATGCCAGAAATCTGTGAGAGTTATGTTCGGCGTCGTGCTGTGCGTCACCTGGAAAAAGGGCGCGTAGTCATCTTCGCCGCCGGCACCGGCAATCCGTTTTTCACCACCGATTCGGCGGCCAGTTTGCGCGGTATCGAGATCGATGCCCAACTGGTATTGAAAGCCACCAAGGTGGACGGCGTTTACTCAGCCGATCCGGTCAAGGATAAGAGTGCTGAATTGTACAAACACCTGACTTATGATGAGGTGCTAAATCGCAAGCTGGCCGTCATGGACGCCGCGGCGATTGTATTGTGCCGGGAACAAAATATCCCGTTACGAATCTTTAATATGAATAAAGCGGGCGCGTTAATGCGCGTCGTACAGGGTGAAGATGAAGGCACCCTGGTGGAATCTGGAGAACAGGCATGATTAACGATATCAAGAAAGATGCCGAATCCCGTATGGGAAAGAGCATTGAATCGCTAAAACAGGAGCTGAAGAAGCTGCGTACGGGTAGAGCTCACCCCAGCCTGTTAGACCATATTACGGTGGATTACTACGGTACCGATACAC
>JABURU010000232.1 GCA_014762485.1 Gammaproteobacteria bacterium
TCGTCGGCAGCGTCGGCTGTGGATAGTAGACCGACGTGATGGCGTGTCAGATAGTTCCTGATACATGGCCAGGAGGCGACTGACGGTTCTGGTTTTGCCGGTGCCGGGTCCGCCGGAGATGATGGTTAACGGGCGTAGCATGGCGATGGCCGCTGCAAGCTTTTGTCTGTCCAGCTTACCCGCAGCTGGAAAGTATTTGTTTAATATCGGCATGATTTTTTTCGAATCGGCCAATGCATCGTTTACCAGACGGTTACGAATACTCGTGCCGATTCGTTGCTCAAAATCGTAGTAGCGTGACAGGTAAAGACGGTGAGTTGCATCCAGCACCAGAGGAGTATCACGGCTTGTTGAGACCAGTGCGCTGTTTTGTAACTGTTCACACCAAGACTCAAGTTCTGGAAGGGTATAGCTATTGTCAAACTCGGTGGTTACAAATACCGCCTTACCAGCCCACTGGTTTAGCTCCAGGCAGACATGGCCCTCACCCGCGGCACCGTTTAACAGTGCCGTGGTGACTAATATCAGCTCATCATCACATTGATGAATTTCGCACAGGCTCTCCGCCAGGTAACGATCCAGCTCACGCAAATGACCGGTGTGTACGGCATGTCTCAATCGTGATGATTTCATGAAATTACCTCTCCCATCATCACCGCATCGAGCTGTTCGATTAATTCCAGCTCTGGTTTGGCAAAGTAGATACCGTTGTTACCAGAGTCACGCCTCATGCCACGCAGGAACAGATAGTACACGCCGCCTATGTGTTTATGGTAATCATAATCTTCAAGATTGGCGCTGAGGTAACGATGCGTTGCCAGGGTATAGATCAAAAACTGTAGATCATAACGGTGTGAGGCAATAACGCTTTGTAAGGCATCGTGTTGGTAATCCTCTACGCGGGTGCCAAGCCAGTTGGATTTATAATCAACGATGTAATACTTGTTATTATGTTCAAATATCAAGTCCACAAAACCACGCATAATGCCACTGGCGGGATCAAAGTTTAGCACTGGGCCATGCTGAGTGTATTCACCCAACCCGGCAACAATATTATTTAATGCAGCCGCCTGCACATTATGAATTGGATATTGAAATTCCATTTCGGCGATACGTTTATCCGAAGTCAGTAATGATAAAGATAGCCCCGCATCATCTAACGGTGTAGTCAAGACATCGCGTACCATTTTCTCGATCACCGGCCGCCAGTGTTCCTCAAAGCCATAACGTTGTAACTGATCATTAACTTCAATACTTAATTGTTTATCAGTCACACTATCAAACTCGATGTCTTCAAAAATTTGATGCATGAAGGTACCGGCGCGGGCTCCCTTGGGAAACTGGAAGATGGTATGCGCATCGTGCTCCATCTCTGCCTCGGAATCCTCTTCACGGCTACCGAATTCGTGTGGCACATGCTCCTGGCCGGCGGTCAGGCCACTGTAACTGGTCATGCGCCAGCGCCAATGTAAATGACGCTGGGCCAGGCGAGACGATAATATACCCGGCTTAATAACTGTTTTCGCTATGGAAGCCGACTCATTGGCCGTGGCGAGTGTAATATTACCCGCCGAAGTGGTGACTAATTGCTTGATTCTTGCCAATAACACATCGGGCTCTTTATCTGCCTCACTTAATAGCCAGCCCAATGCTGATTTTTCCATATCCCTAATATTGCCGCAGGCGAAATAGCATAAATACTTGGCACGAGTCAGTGCGACATAGAGCAGGCGAGTGTCTTCCGCCAGGCGCTCCTGTTCGGCTATCGCGACGGTGGTATCATCGGGTGACAGGTGCAAACAGCTTTTCGCCTCATCATCCAGTGTATGGAAGTATACTGCCTGATCTTTTTTCGACGATTTACTGCTCCATAAAAATGGCAGCATCACTACCGGGTATTCCAGACCTTTACTGGTATGAATGTTCACTACCTTGACCAGACCTTCATCGCTTTCCAGTCGCAGGCGTTGTTCATCCGCATCACCATCGGGGTGGGCTATCTGTTGCTGGATCCATAACAACTGGTTTTCAATGCCATGGTGTTCACGCCCGGCGGCCTGTATCAGTTCTGCCAGTTGTAACAGGTTGGTGAGCCTGCGTTCCCCATCCATATGGCTGAGTAGGCGGTGCGATATTTCGTTGTCATGTAGCAGGCGTTGAAACATCGACATAAAGCCATGTTTCAACCAGTCATCATGGTATTGATGGAACTGCAGTTGTACCTGTTCCCACTGCAACTCATCCTGGACAAGCGTATCCAGTTCTAAGGCATTCATTGCCACCAGGTTGGATACTAATGCTGCACGTATCAACTCATCCCTACCGGGTTCGGCGATAGCCTGCAATAACAGGTAGAGTTCCAGTGCTTCGCTGGAAGCAAATACACTGTCACGGGTGTAATAGGCCGAGGCGATGTTTTTGCGGCTTAATGCTATGCGAATGGTTTGTGCCTCAAAGCGATCGCGCACCAGTATCGCAATGTCACTGGACTGTAATCCCCGTGAACCAATCATTGCCTCGCCATCCTTGCCTTGCCGGATCAAGTTGGCAACTTCGTTGGCGCAGATATGGGCGAAGTGCTCCCTGGCCTTCTCTTTACCCCAGGCTACCAGCTTGCCTTTCTTATCTTCTGTACCTTCGCTATGCCAGATGTTTAGTGCACAAGGTTGTTTATTGTTAATCAGTAGCGCCTTTTTATCGGCCAAAGGTGAGGCATTTACCGCGTGGTAGTCAATCTTTCCAGCATAGATAAACGGTGCCGGATTATGTCCAAACAGACTATTCAATGCAGCTATTAAGTTACTGGAAGAGCGCCAGTTGGTATCGAGGGTAAACTGGTTATTATTATCGGTAGCTTGCTTGGCCTTCATATAGGTGAAGATATCGGCGCCACGAAAACTGTAGATGGCCTGCTTGGGATCGCCGATCATGTAAAATCCACATTCGTATTCGCTTTTATAGATAGAAGAGAATATTTGATACTGTAAGGGATCGGTATCCTGGAACTCATCGATCATCGCAAAAGGAAATTGCGAGCGGATATGTGCGGCCAGTAGCTCACCTGTATCTGAATATAGCGCCGAACGTAAATGCGTTAACAGGTCATCATAAGAGAGCAGGGCCTGGTTTTGTTTGCGTAGCTGCAACTGTTGCTGGCACCAGTGTATCGCATCGATAATGGTATGCAGGAGCAGGCCATTCACCAGTTTTTGCAACTGTTCACAGGCATCAAAGAAAGGGTGTTGCGGTGCCAGCAGGCCCTTTTTCTGTTTGGCCGTGGTGACTTTGCTATCCAGTATAGATTGCGTAAACAGTTCGAATCCATATGGCAGCACAAATGGCATGGGTGTTGAGTGTAAATACTCATCTAGTTCAGCAATGTGTTGGGCGAGATCTTCTTTTTTATATTGTCCCTTGGTGCGAGAAATATTTTTATCTTCCATTAGCAGGCTTTCTATTTCCTGCTTGTCACGACTCCAAATTGCCTTGATTTCATTCAACTGGTTAGTGAACAGTTGCTCATTGATCTCCTGCTTAGAGATATTCGGCAGGATCAGCAGTTCAGGTTTATTTAGGTGTGGGCGGATCTCAGCCTTTAATGCCGCAGGCGATGACCAGCGAGAACGGATCTGTAGAGCAAGTCCGCTGTTCACTTCATAGAAGTGTGTGCGCCAGTAGTCGCGGATGATCTCATCCAGCAACAGGTCTTCGTTTTGAATAAACTCATTTTCAAATAGCGCGCCACTTTCAAAGGCGTTCTCTACCAGCATGCGTTGGCAGAAACCGTGTATCGTGTAGATTGCGGCCTCATCAATACAGGTAAGTTCGTTTTCAAGATGCAAGCGTAGTTGTCTTTGATCATCTACCAGTTGTAGTAGTTCAACTAGCAGAGTGTCGGGATTTTCTGGTGTGCCATGTTTTACGTATTGCAGTGCTTCGCGAATGCGCGCACGGATACGTTCACGTAACTCCTGTGTCGCGGCATTGGTATAGGTTACTACCAGGATGTCGCGCACCGACAACACCTTGTCGTCATTCAGGCTGTCGATTAGCAGGCGCAGGTATAACGAGGCAATGGTATAGGTTTTACCGGTGCCGGCACTGGCCTCAATCAGGTTAACGCCTGTCAGCGGTATCGTCAGAGGGTCAAGTCTATTCATAACCTGACTCCTCCATTAACAAATTGGCCGGTCCGTAAATCGTTGCGGCCAACTCAGTGAACCGATCATCCAGCGCATCCTGTCCCCTTAATGCCAGGGCGATAAATGGATCATCTCCTTCACCGTCTTTTTCGACCATATTACCTGCTTTATTTCTATACTTGCTCTTTTCCCATTTCTTTAAAGCCTTATCGCTTCCATATTGTTGGAATTCCCAGCTAGTCTCCGGGTAGAACTGTAACGGTGCTTCGTGACCTTCTACATATAAGCTGATCAGTGCCGATAATATCTCTTTAGCATCCCCCATCGATTCAGTCGGTTGGATGCTGAGTTGTTTATCCTTGGCAAAGTGGGCGCTGGCTGGTGTATCGGGATATTGCGCACATAGGGCCAGATGCTCCAGCCACAGGCGTAGACGGTCACGCGCCTTTAACTTGGCGGGGCGGTAACGTATCAACTGGTTATCGTAGATATTATGTACCCAGCCGCTTAGCTCGATACCATCAATAGCGAGGTCAATCTCTTTCTTATCTGCCGTATTATTCAGGC